>CABVAD010000103.1 GCA_902496265.1 uncultured Oscillospiraceae bacterium | reverse complement strand
TTTTTTTAAAAAGTATGGTAAAAATATATAGTACAAGCTTTCGGCTGGTACATTAAAGCTTTCAAACGAGTTATTCGTTGAAAAAATAATTTTTGGAGGTTCCTACAATGAACAAAACAGAATTAGTAGCATCAATGGCTGATAAGGCCGGCATTTCTAAGAAGGACGCCGAAAAGGCTCTCACCGCTTTTCTTGACACCGTCACTGACGAATTAAAGAAGGGCGAGAAGGTTCAGCTCGTAGGCTTTGGTACCTTTGAGGTTCGCGAGCGCGCTGAGAGAACCGGCATCAACCCCCAGACCAAGCAGACCATTAAGATTGCCGCTTCCAAGAACCCCGTATTCAAGGCAGGCAAGGCTCTTAAGGATACAGTTTCCAAATAATTATACTTAAGCAAAGCCGACAAATCCGAACCCGCCTAAAACGGCATAATTTCGGCACTTTTCGGTTTTCGCTCAACCATAGGCGTTAGCCTTATGGTCTCGCTCAAATCAAAAATCACTCAAAATTCCGCTCGTTTTAGGTCGCAGAATTTTAAAGAGGCGGATTTTTGTCTGTGCGAGGCACAAAACGCAGTAAATCCTGACGGATTTACGAGTATTTTAACAATGCAAAGGCGAAAATCCGCCCTTTAAAATCGGGTTCGGATTTGTCGGCTTTGCTTAGGCTGGTTTGACTTTCGTCAGCCTACGAGCCGTCCGCAAGGGCGGCTTTAGCTTTGTTTGAACGGAGAAGAAAATGAGACTTGACAAATACTTAAAGGTTTCGAGAATTATTAAAAGGCGAACGGTCGCCAACGAGGCGTGCGACGCGGGGAGAGTTACGGTAAACGGTAAGGCGGCGAGGGCTTCGTACGATGTTAAGGTCGGGGATATTATCGAAATATCCTTCGGCGCGCGGGATTTTAAGGCAGAGGTTACCTCGGTTGCGGAGACGGTCAAAAAGGACGACGCGGCGGGGCTTTACAAAATAATTCCTTAAAAACCATAGCGTAATAAAAACGCCTCTTCTTAAATATAGTTTAATTAGAGGTGTTGGCTGTGGAAGAAAATGTGCGCTTAAATCACAATATAATAGTTGAGGACCGCAAAAAAATGACCCTTACGGGGATAAAGGACGTTCTTTCCTTCGACGAGGAGACGGTGGTGCTTGATACCTCGCTCGGAAGGCTTACCGTAAAGGGCTCGGGCTTACATATCGTAAATTTTGACACCAAAAGCGGCGACCTTTCCGCGGAGGGACGGCTTTACGCGCTTGTATACACCTCCGAGGAAAAAAGCGGCGGACTCTTTTCCCGTATGTTCAGGTGAGTTATGTGGGAAATAGATAATCTGTCTCAGCTGCTGGGGTTTTTATATTCCGCCGCCTTAGGCGGCGTTTACTGTCTTATCTATGATATTTTGCGTGCTTTAAGAGCCGAGATTAAATTCGGAACAGCTTCGGTTTTTGTTTCGGATATTTTATATTCTCTTTTTTGCGCCGTTACCTGCTTTTGCTTTTTGCTTTCGGTAACGGGCGGTGAGCCGCGGGCTTTCGTCTTTGTCGGAGCGACGGTCGGTTTTGCTGTTACAAGGCTGACGGTTTCGCGCGTTTGGTTTTTCATTTTATCAAAGGCGATATGGGCTTTGCGGTTTATTTTTGCACGGATTTCGGCGCTTTTTGCCCGTTTTTTTGCCGTAATAGATACAGGGACGGGCTATTTGGGTAAAAAAGTGCAAAAAATATGCGTTTTGTGCTCAAATACTTTAAAAAAATACTTGAAAAAGAAGTAAGGTTTGTTGTATACTAATTCTGATAGGGGATAGGTCTGCCGATACGCGGATACATTTCTACGGAGCGCTGAATTATGAAAAAGAAAAAACATACGAATAAAAGTATTTTACTGCGCGTTATGATTCTGGGGGTTTGCGTTTATATGATCGCCACCCTTTCGGGACTGTGGAACACCCTTAATAAGAGCCGTAAGGAGCTTGATGAGCTTAAGGAGCAGTACGCCGCGGAGCAGAACGATATTGAGGAGCTTCGCGCAATGCTTGAGGAAGGCTCGGAATCAAAGATAATCGAAAAAGCGGCAAGAGAAAGACTGGGCTACATCTATCCTGATGAGCAGGTTTTTATCGATATATCAGGCAATTAATTTTTTGAGGAGGACAAAAAGCTTTTATGCAGCTTACTGTTGGACAGATTGTTGAGGGGAAAATTACCGGCATCACAAATTTCGGAGTCTTTGCGGACATTGGCGAGGGCAAGTCGGGAATGGTACATATTTCCGAGGTTGCGCGTACCTATGTGAACGATATTAAGGAGTTTGTGAAAATCGGCGATGTCGTTAAGATGAAGGTGCTTAATATCGGGGAGGACGGCAAGATAAGCCTTAGTATTAAGCGCGCGCTTGAGCCGGAAAAAGCGGCAGAGTCCAAGGAACGCCGCGAAAAGCGAGGCGGAGTTCAGCCGAAGATAGACAGCTCTTATACCTGGACGCCTAAAAAGGCGGAGCCGCAGAGCTTTGAGGAAATGATGAGCCGCTTTAAGCAGACAAGCGACGAGAAGTTTTCAGACTTAAAGCGTAAGAATCCCGACGCGAGACGCACTAAGCGCGGCGCGGCGAAATAAGATTGTTTTTAAGGCGGATTTTATTTTCAGACGATTTCTGCCTTTTGGTTGGCGAGACTCAGACCGTAATCGGTTCGGCTCTCGCCAACCTAAATTTAGGAGATAAAATGATAAGAGAAATATCAGTTGAAAAGATAACCCAAGCGGTAAGCGAGCTTTGCATAAGGGCGAATAAAAAGCTTCCCTGTGATATTGAGGAAAAAATAAGCTCGGCGGAAAAATGCGAGACCTGTGATTTGGCTAAAAGCGTGCTTAATGACCTTAAAAGAAATATCGCGGCGGCAAACGAATACGATTTGCCCGTTTGTCAGGACACGGGAATGGCGGTAGTTTTTTTAGAAATCGGTCAGGACGTGCATTTTACGGGCGGCAGTCTTTACGCGGCGGTAAACGAGGGCGTAAGGCAGGGCTACGAAAAGGGGCTTTTGCGTAAATCGGTGGTGGGCGACCCGCTTAACAGGGTCAACACGGGCGACAATACCCCTGCGGTTATCCACACCGTAATTACAGACGGCGATAAGGTTAAAATAACCGTTGCGCCCAAGGGCTTCGGCAGTGAGAATATGAGCGGCGTCAAAATGCTTACTCCCTTTGACGGCAGGGACGGCGTTGTAAACGCGGTGCTCGAAATTGTGAAAAAGGCTTCAAACAACCCCTGCCCGCCTATGGTTGTAGGGGTTGGAATAGGGGGCGATTTCGAGCAATGCGCCCTGCTTTCAAAGCTTGCCCTTTGCAGAAGCACCGATAAGCGCAATCCCGATATTTTTTATAAAGAGCTTGAGGACGAGCTGTTAGAAAAAATCAATTTACTTGATATAGGCCCGCAGGGCTTCGGCGGAAAAACCACCGCTTTGGCTGTGAATATCGAGACCGCGCCTACCCATATAGCGGGACTTCCCGTGGCGGTCAATATCGGCTGTCACGTTACACGGCACGCCGCGGAGGTC
The DNA here is from genome assembly GCA_902496265.1 of uncultured Oscillospiraceae bacterium. Classification (GTDB taxonomy): domain Bacteria; phylum Bacillota; class Clostridia; order Oscillospirales; family Acutalibacteraceae; genus UBA737. The sequence goes on along the minus strand of CABVAD010000103.1, from coordinate 1,123 downwards.
ATATAATGGAAGAAATTAATTTAATCGCTCCCTGCCTTTTCGGCACCGAGAGCATAGCCGCGGACGACTTTCGGCGTATGGGCTTTTCGGACGTTATTACCGAAAACGGCAGGGTAAAGCTATCGGGTGACTTCAATATGCTCGCCCGCGCTAATATCTGCTCCCGCTTTGCGGAGCGCATTTTAATCAACGTCGGGGAGTTTTACGCCTCAACCTTTACCGAGCTGTTTGACGGCGTAAAGGGACTTCGCTGGGAGGACTTTATAGGCAAGGACGACGCATTCCCCGTAAACGGCTGGAGCATCGATTCACAGCTCCACAGCATACCCGACTGCCAGTCGATTATCAAAAAAGCGATAGTCGAGCGGTTAAAGCTTAAATATTCGGTTGCCCGATTTTCGGAGACGGGGGCAGAATATAAAATAAGGTTTTCGATTCATAAAAACAGCGTTACGATGATGATTGACACCTCGGGCGAGGGACTGCACAAGCGCGGCTACAGGCGGAATTCCAACGCCGCGCCCTTAAAGGAAACGCTGGCGGCTTCAATGTGCGATTTAGCCCGAATCTATCCCGACACACAGCTTTTTGACCCCTTTTGCGGCAGCGGAACTCTGCTTATCGAGGCGGCGCTGATGGCGACCAAAACTGCCCCGGGGTTAAGGCGGTTTTTCGCGGCGGAGCGTTTCGGCTTTGTTCCCGAAAAGGTCTGGCGCGAGGAAAGAACAAGGGCGCAGGATTTAATTATTCATAATGTGGATTTTTTAGCGCAGGGCTTTGATATTGATAAAAACGCTGTGGAATTAACCCTCGAAAACGCAAAAAAGGCGGGAGTATCAAAATACGTTAAGGCGGCGGTTGCCGATATAAGGGATTTTACCCCGCCTGAAGAGAGATGTCTTGTAATCACCAACCCTCCCTACGGCGAGCGGCTTTTGGACGTTAAGGCGGCAGAGGAGCTTTACACTGTAATGGGTGAGCGCTTTAAGGATGGCGGCGGCAGGAAATACTATGTAATAAGCCCTCACGACGAGTTTGAAAGGTATTTCGGCAGAACAGCCGACAAAAGACGTAAGCTATACAACGGTATGATAAAATGCCAGTTGTTTATGTATTTTAAAAA
>CABVAD010000102.1 GCA_902496265.1 uncultured Oscillospiraceae bacterium | reverse complement strand
AAATAAAAAGAGTGCTAAAATTAATGCAACTTGATTACGGATTAATCCGCTTCTATCCATTGATTTTCCAGTAATACTTGCGGCGGGCTTCGGGGAAATCGTCAAGCACTCCGTGCTCGGGGTCGTAAAAAACACCCCTGAAATACAGCGACCAATGCCAGCACCGCGGCGTTTCAAGGCTTAAAATGCAGATTTCGGGAAGCTGTGACTTATCATTTACCTGCACGCGGCGGTTTTCAAAGGAAATCCCCTCGTTTTCTAAAAACAAAAGCATATCGCAAAGCTTGGTTTCCCGCTCTGTACCCACAAGCGAGACAACCTCGTCAACCGTTTTTCCCGAAAGCATTGCAAGCACAGCCTGACCGCATTGTAGGGGCGTTGGTTCGTGTATATACTTAATATTATCGCAAAGCGGCATATCAATCAATCACCTTATAAACAATCGGTTTATCATTCGGTTTGCTTTCGCCTATCGAATACGCATTTGCAAGCCTTTCCCGTGCGTTTTGCAGGCGTTCGGGTGCGCCGTAAAGGGTGGCTAAACGCTCCCCTTTTTTGACGTAATCGCCGTATTTTTTTAAGAGTATTATTCCCGCCGAATAATCTATACCGTCGCCGAGCCTTTCCCTGCCCGCGCCTGTCATCGCCGCCGCCTTGCCGACCGTTTCGCTGTTCATAGCGGTTATATAGCCGTCCTTTTCTGCCGTAAGCTCGGTTTGCGCCGCCGACGCCGGGAATTTATGCTCGCCTGTCAATAGCTTTTCGTCTCCGCCCTGTGCTTTTACCGCCGCGCAAAGTATTTTAAAGGCGCTGCCGTCGGCGGTTACGCGCCTTGCCGCCGCAATACTCTCTTCCTCGGTCTTATCAAAGCTTATTTGATACATTTTCGCCGCGAGCAGTACGCAAAGGCTTGTCAAATTCTTTTCTCCCTCGCCCTTTAAAACCTTTACAGCCTCCGCGACCTCTAAAGCGTTGCCGACCGCAAACCCTAACGGCACGTCCATATCGGTAATAACAGCGGCGGTTTTTCTGCCCGCGCCCTTGCCGATTTCCACCATTTCGCGCGCTAAGATTTCAGCGTCCTCGGCTGTCTTCATAAAAGCTCCGCTGCCGAATTTTACGTCAAGCACTATCGTCCGGGCTCCCGCCGCTAACTTTTTGCTCATAATGCTTGAAGCGATAAGCGGGATACTGTTAACCGTGGCGGTCACGTCGCGGATAGCGTAAAGCCGCTTATCGGCGGGGGCAAAATTGCCGCTCTGCCCCGTAACGCACATACCGTGTTTATTTGCAATTTTTTTAAACTCAGCGGTATCAAGCGCGGTTTTATAGCCCGTTATCGATTCTAATTTATCCACCGTGCCGCCTGTAAAGCCGAGCCCTCTGCCCGACATTTTTGCGACAGTACAGCCGAGCGCCGCCGCGATAGGTGCTACGGCAAGGGTGGTTTTATCCCCCACGCCGCCCGTGCTGTGCTTATCCGCCGTGTGGGATAGGTCGGACAAATCGAGCGTATCCCCGCTTTTTGCCATAAGCGTAGTTAGGGTCAGGGTCTCGCGCCTATCCATTCCGTTTAAAAGTATCGCCATTAAAAGGGCTGATATCTGATAATCGGGTATGCTCTTATCCGTAACGCCCGATACGAAAAATTCAAGCTCCTTATCGTCAAGCGGGTGTTTGTCCCGCTTTTTCTCTATTATATCAGTCATCAGCATAGCTCTTTCCTCCCGAAGTTTTGCGGCAAAAGCTCGCTTAGCCTGTGGCTTTTTATGCTTTTTCCGTTATAAAGCAGAATTTCAAAGTCTTCGCTGCAAAACTCGCTTAATACCTGACGGCATATTCCGCAGGGCGGGCAGTAATCGGTGATTTTGCCGTTTTTACCGCCTGCTATTGCAATTTTTAAAAATTCACCTGCCCCCGCTGAAACCGCGTTGCCCAGAGCCGTGCGCTCAGCGCATATCCCCGCGGGGTAGGACGCGTTTTCAATGTTACAGCCGACAAAAATCCTGCCGTCTTTTGTAAGCAGTGCCGCTCCTACCTTAAAGCCCGAATAGGGGGAATATGAATTTTCTAAAGCCTTAACCGCTTTTTCTACAAGCTCTTTATCCGTCATATATTTATGCCTCTCTTTATGAAAATCATAACATAATATTCCCTGCTTTACAAGAAAAACAAATTTACACCGAAAAAATTAAGCAGGGCATAAGCCCTGCTCGGTAATTTTACTTAATTAAATGAGTCCAGCCGTATTTGTCCTCGGTCTTGCCCCACTGAATACCTGTAAGGGTATCGTAAAGGTGGCGGGTGACCTTGCCGATTTCGCCGTTGTTAATCGTGTACTTAACGTCCTTATAGCACAGCTCGCCTATCGGGGAGACAACCGCCGCGGTGCCGCAGCCCCAAGCCTCCTCGAGCTTTCCGTTCTTAAGCGCGTTGCCAAGCTCCTCAACGCTTAAAAGCCGCTCGTTTACGGTGTAGCCCTCGTCCTTTAAAACCTCAATGCAGGACTTTCTTGTGATGCCCGGAAGAATAGAGCCTGTAAGCTTTGGGGTCACAATCTCGCCGTCGATTTTAAACATAACGTTCATTGCACCCACCTCTTCTATGTACTTGCGCTCAACACCGTCAAGCCACAGCACCTGAGAGTAGCCCTTTTTCTCGGCGCGCTCGCCCGCGCGGTTGCTTGCCGCGTAGTTTCCGCCGCACTTAGCATAGCCCGTGCCGCCCCTTACCGCGCGCACGTCCTCGTCCTCAATCATAATCTTAACCGGGTTGATGCCCTCGGCGTAATAGCTGCCGACAGGGGAGGCGATTATAATAAATTTTGCGTTATGAACAGCGTGAACGCCTAAGTTTTCGTCATTACCGAACATAAAGGGACGGATATAAAGCGAAGTGCCCTCCGCCGACGGAGTCCAGTCCTGCTCTACGCCGACAAAGGTATCCAGAATCTGCATCGCGTCCTCCTCGGGAATCTGCGGCAGACAAAGCCTTTCGGCGGAATTATTCATACGGCGGATATTCTCTATCGGGCGGAAAAGCTGAACCCTGCCGTCGGCGCGGCGGTAGGCTTTGAGTCCCTCGAAAATTTCCGAGCCGTAATGGAGCACGGTGGCGGCGGGGTGGAGCGAAATATTCCCGAACGGTACTATTCTCGCGTCGTGCCAGCCCTTATCCGCAGAGTAATCCATAATAAACATATGGTCGGTAAATATTTTGCCGAAGCCCAGCGTGCCGCTGTCAGGTTTTTCCTTCGGAGCGGAAGTTTTTGTAATCTTGATTTCCATATATATCTCTCCTTTAAGCAAAGCCGATAAACTGTTATTTTATATAATACCTCGCAGGATTTGATTTTTCAAGGCTTTAAGCAATAAAAAATTAAAATTTGGGCTTTTTTTCAAATAATAAGCCTTATTTTACCCTGCTTCCGAAGGCGAAAAGCTTGATTATAACAAAGGTAATCGGCGCTCCCGCGGCGGTTGCAAGCACCGTTGCCCAGAACTGATTTATCTGCATAATGTTAATGGTAAGCAGGCTCACCAGAGTGTAAATAATAAAATTAGGCACATACGAAAGCAAAAATCTTAAATACCGCCTTAGATTAAGCCGATTTTTGAAAACGATTATGCTGTTAAGAATATAGTTTATTGTAAGCGAGATAAAGTAGCCTATGTATGCGGCGATATTTTCCTGCACCTTAAAATGCGCCAGCCATGAAAAAAACGCGGTATTAAATGTATTTATAATTCCTATGAGACAGTAGCCGATAAACTTTTTACTTAAAAACGTGCACTTTAATCCCGTTAAAAGCTTTCGCACCGACCCGTCCTCCCTGTTTGTTTAAGTATCGTGTTCGACTCTCCAATGACTATCCGACTTAATATAATACTACCACAAAAGCGCAAAAAAGACAAGCAATTTATAAAGCCGTAAAAAAGCCCGAACAGCGGGCCGACAAAATTTAAGTTGTTTTTTCATTTTTTTGTGGTATAATGGTATGTACGTTTGAGTAAATTAATCTGTTTATTAATCAGCGGCAAATCGGAAGGAATCTGATATATGTTTTTCGGAAAAGTGTGGAATAATGTTCTCGGCTTTTTTAGAATAAGTGTACCTGAGTTTTTCAAGACGAATTTTGAGGTTGCCTCGACAAAGCGTTCGAAAATTATCGGTTCGGTTGTTTGTCTGGTTACGCTTATCGCGGTTATACTTGACGTCGGCGCATATACCTCACAGGAATTTGCGGCAAAATGGCTGCTGCTTGCCTTTGCACTTCTGTGTCCCTTTATTTTGGGCTTTACCGCGGCGTTTTCGGTTAATATTAAAAACGATCTGTTTAATAAAATATGGCATATGATCTTTATGCTGCTTATGCCCTTTGTGACCATAACTATGACCGAGTGCCTTAACGATGTGTTTATATATGATATGACCTATCTGGGCTTTTTGGGTAATTACCTGCTGGTCGTTATTATGTACTTTATCTTTTTTGCGCTTACGGGGAGCTTCAGGGTCGCGTATCTTACCGTAAACCCGATTTTGTTCGGGCTTGCGACAGCGCACAGCTATATAATGGACTTCCGCGGCACGCCGTTTCTGCCGATGGATTTTTTGAGCATAAAAACGGCGGCGGGGGTTGCGAATACCTATAATTATACCCCTACCTACAAGGTAATGACCGCGGCGCTTATCTTCATTTTTATAATTA
>CABVAD010000101.1 GCA_902496265.1 uncultured Oscillospiraceae bacterium | reverse complement strand
AGTTTACCTAATACTATAGATTTACGGAAAACCCTCTTAATATACAGCACCCAAAAAACCGCATGGTTATGCGGTTTTTCGTCATATTGTAATAACTGAAAGTTTTGATATAATGGCATTTGAAGAGTTATTATATTTTTGTGGGATGAATACATAATGTTTTTAAGTGTTTTTTCGCAGGTTGCCATTTTGTTTTTGCTGATGGGGCTCGGAGTGGTATTGACAAGGACAAAGGTTCTCAATGAAGCATGTGTAAAGCAATCGCTCGATACGATTGTTCCGACTTTCCTCTCGTAGGCAAAAGAAATAATCAAGCTCTCTTTATAAAGCTTTTAGTGCTGTCAAATACTTTAAAAGCGTCGATTCCAGGCATATTCCCCTTTTGAGAGGTGCGTTTTTTCTTTAGAGAGCAATAAAATGAAAAAGTAAAACACATTGGAGGCAAAGCTATGAACTCAAAGAAAAATCAACGGTATCGTCCGTACTCTTTGCACAGAAGATATTGAAAAAAGGTCGAATATAGATTATAATATGGGTGTTGCATTTCACTAAGGCGTTTTGATAAATGTGTATGATTTATCTTGTTCTACCGCACTTAAAAAAATCATATTTTTAAAACAGTAGCGACTGGAGTGATAATGTGATTTTTAAAAGAAAAATTGCGGCAGTTTTAGCCGTTGTTTTATGCCTTGCGGTATTGAGCACCGCTGTTGCGGGCGGGTATGAATACATAACCGCTTGGAACACGGTAAAGGAGCGGCAGGTGATAATCCTTGACGCGGGGCACGGCGGGTTTGACGGGGGAGCGGTTGCGCCCGACGGAACGGTGGAGAAGGACATTAATCTGAAAATCGCCCTTACGCTAAAGGAGTTTTTAAAGCAGGGCGGCTTCCAAGTTATAATGACGAGGGAGAGCGACGTTTCAACCGACGATGTTGAAACCGACAAGATTGCAACCCGCAAAAAAAGCGACCTTAAAAACCGTTTGGGGCTTATGAAGGATAATCCGAACGCGGTTTTTGTGAGTATTCATCTTAACAAATTTACGACCTCCGCCGCGAATGGCTCACAGGTCTTTTACAGTGCGGAACGCGAGGAGTCAAAGGTGCTTGGCGACTGTATACAAAGGTCTATTGTAAAGCTTTTACAGCCCGAAAACACTCGGGTCAACAAGCAGGCGACCAGCAGTACTTATCTTCTTTACAACGCCACCGTTCCCGCGGTGCTTGTGGAGTGCGGATTTTTGAGCAACTCCGCCGAGCTTAAACGGCTCAAGGACGAGGAGTACCAGAAAAAAATGGCGTTTTCTATTTTTTGCGGAATAGTAAGCTTTTATTCTGAGGCTGATTTGTAAAATAATAAATGTGGGAGAATAAAAATGGCAGGAAAAAACAAAACGGTATATGTCTGCACAGAGTGCGGCTTTGAAAGTCCGAAATGGATGGGCAAATGCACCGAGTGCGGCGCGTGGAATACTATGGAAGAGGAGGTTCGACTGCCGCAGAAAACGGCGGCGGCAGCTCCAAAGCCTGTTCACGCCTTTACGGCAAGACCGCTTTCGGAAATAAGTGCCGCAGACGAGCATAGGTTTGTCACGGGCATTTCAGAACTTGACAGGGTCTTAGGCGGCGGAATTGTAAAGGGGTCTGTTGTTCTTTTGTCGGGCGACCCCGGAATAGGTAAATCCACAATCCTCTTACAGGTCTGTTCCGCCCTGCAGGACAGGCTTGACATTCTTTATGTATCGGGCGAGGAATCGGCTATACAGATAAAGCTTCGCGCAAAGCGGATAGGGGTTGACAGCGACCGCGTTTCGGTTATGACCGAAACCGACGTTCAGACCGTCTGCGAATATATAAATTCCGCAAAGCCCGGGCTTGTGATTATCGATTCAATTCAGACTATGCAGCACAGCGATATTTCCTCTTCGCCCGGAAGTATTGTGCAGGTTAGGGAATCGACAAATCTGCTCCTTAGAACGGGAAAAAGCCTTGATATTCCGATTTTTATTGTCGGTCACGTCAATAAGGGCGGCGACATTGCAGGACCTAAGGTTATGGAGCATATTGTTGATACCGTGCTGTATTTCGAGGGCGAGCGTAACCAGTCGGGCAGAATTTTAAGGGCAATGAAAAACCGCTTCGGCTCAACAAACGAAATCGGCGTTTTTGAAATGACCGAAACGGGGCTTAGTGCGGTGGAAAATCCGTCAGCTATGATGCTGTCGGGCAGAATGAGCGATGTTTCGGGCGGGTGTATTACCTGTATTATGGAGGGAACAAGACCTATTTTAGCCGAGGTGCAGGGGCTTGTCACCGCGACGGGCTTCGGCAACGCTCGGCGAACCTCGTCGGGCTATGATTACAACCGCTTAAACCTTATGCTCGCCGTGCTTGAAAAGCGGCTGGGACTTTATTTTTCAAACCTTGATACCTACCTTAATATAGTAGGCGGTATCCGACTTGACGAACCCGCCGCCGACCTTTCGGTTGCTATGGCGTTGGTATCGGGACTTCGGGACATACCGATTGACGAATACACCGTGGCTTTCGGAGAAATCGGTCTTTCGGGGGAGCTGAGGTCTGTTCCGCGCGCCCAGTCGCGGGTTACCGAGGCGGCGCGAATGGGCTTTAAAAGATGCGTTTTGCCTAAAGCCTGCCTTAAACAAATCACCAACTGTCCCGAGTCAATCGAGCTTATCGGGGTCAGACGTCTTTCCGAGGCGGTCGCCCTTATCAGATGATTTTTCGGTAAAATACGGGCATATGCCCGAAAGCGTATTAACCGTTCCGCAACTATTTAGCTGACAGCAGCCGTCGGTCTGATATTTGCAATTTTCGGCGCACCAAATAATACCCAAGCTTAATTTCTCCCCGTATTCCGCCCTATGTGCGGAGTGATTGCACTTATTATTATTAGATACACTCCGCGCAATATTCAAACGGAAAATTTTAAATCGGAGCTGAACTCCTTTAATTGGCTGTTCAGCTCCGATTTTTTGTCGATGTCAGTTTTATCTTCTTTTATAAAGCACGATTTCGGGTTGGCTGCCGTCCACGCTGTAGCTTGAAATCAGAATAAAGCCCGCGTCGGCGACAACTCCGTAGCAAACCCCTAAATCGGCAAATTCAATCTGACAGCCGAGATAGATGTTTTTATCGTCTAATAATTTCACGGTGCTGCCGTTTGGAAGAGGGTATTCAAGATTTACAAACTGTCCCGCAAGCTCGTAAAGCCTTTCGGCGGCGGGGAGACCCTCTGCTTTAAGAAGAAGGTTGATTTCCGAAAGCAGACCTTCTTTAAATGTGTTATAGTTATCGGTTCCGCCGACCTTTATGTATTCCGCGGCAACGCACCTGCCGCCGAAGGGTCTGCCGCAGGTTTTTTCACAGCCCGCACATTCGCTTTTAAAATTACATTCCGAGCAATTTGCTCCGCATAGTGAACTCATTTGAAACTCCTTATAAATTATTTTTTTTGGAGCAGCTTTTGCATAATATCAGGGCCGTGGTCTACAAAAATTCCGCTTAATGCGGCGTTCTTTTCGGTAAAGGAGGGAACGCCGTCCTTTTTTACCCTGCTGTCGTAAATAAGATAGGGGACAGGCACGGAGGAATGGGTCATAGTGTCAAGCGGGGTCGGGTGATCGGGCATAATAAGTATGCGGTAATCGTCGCCGCAATCGCCGAGATAGTCAAGCATAGGCTTAAGCGCGCGGCTGTCAATATATTCAATCGCCTTGACCTTGTTCTCGGTTTCGCCGCGGTGGCCGCACTCGTCGGGAGCTTCAAAATGCAGATATACAAGGTCTGTGCCGTTCTTAAAGGCGTCGATTCCCGCCTGTGCCTTGCCCTCGAAATTAGTGTCTATATAGCCTGTAGCACCCTCGACCGACGGCGTAGCCATATTAGCGCAGATGCCGATACCCTTTAAAAGGTCAACCGCGCTTACAACACAGCCCGAAACGCCGTTCTTTGTCTTAAAATCCTCAAGCGCGGGCTTTCTGCCCTCGCCCCAGAGCCATATTGAATTAGCCTCATTAAGACCCTTTGCGCGGCGGGCAAGGTTCACTGGGTGATTCTTTAGAATACCGTAGCTTTTCTTCATAAGGTCAATTAAGGGAGCTGCGTTTTCCGATTTGCTTAAATACCCGCCTATTACCCTGCCGCTTATATCGTGCGGAGGGGTCATTGTGCCGAGGTCTGTCGTGCCGTTATCGACCACAAGGCAATGGCGGTAGCTGACTCCGCCGTAGAATTTGTAAATCTCATTTCCTAATTCCTTTTCGACCGTTGCTATTATTTGGTGAGCTTCCTCGGTTGAAATATCGCCCGAGCAGTAATCGACCATTGTTTTGTCCTCATAATTTTCCTCGTCCGAAAGGGTCACTATGTTACAGCGGAGCGCAACATCAGTGGGCTTTAAATCAACCCCGATTGATGCCGCCTCAAGGGGAGAGCGACCTGTGTAGCAAACCTTCGGGTCATAGCCCATTACCGAAAGGTTGGCAACATCACTGCCGGGTTTCAGTCCCTTAGCTACCGTGCGGCATATACCTGTTTCCGAAACCGCCGCCAGCTTATCCATAAGCGGTTTATTTGCACAGTCCATCGGCGTTTTTCCATCGAGAGCGGCGTTTGGTGTATCAGCCATTCCGTCACATAATAAAACAAGATATTTCATTTGACATTCCTCCAATTTTTAACTATTATAGCAATTTTACACTT
>CABVAD010000100.1 GCA_902496265.1 uncultured Oscillospiraceae bacterium | reverse complement strand
AGCTTTGTTAAGGAAAATTTTTACATAATAAAGGTTTACAAAGCGGCCGCCTTTTTCTTTCTGCAAATGAAAGGAAGAATCAGGATGTGTAACAGAGAAATAATGTCTATCGCAAAGGAAATCAAAAAAAAGGATATGTCTCGTTTCGGGGAGCTGTATGAGGCCTTCGCGGGGCTTATTCATCATTTTGAGCTAAAGCTCGGATACGACGACGCGGGTCAGGAATTGACTGTTTTTTTGCTGGAGCTTATGTATTCGCTGGATACAGACAGGTTTTTACCCGACGACTCCGAGGCGATTAACAGATATATAGCGGTTTCGGTGCGGAATAAGTATATTGCGCTTTCAAAGCAAGAAAGGCGGCGCGTATTGGAATCGGGAGAGCTTTTTGACGGTATCGGCTGCACGCAGGAGTTTGATAACCGTACGCTTCTTAAGGAGGGAATGAAATTCCTCAGCGAGCGTCAAAGGGCGGCGGTTGCTTTAAGGTACATATACGGTTATTCGGACGCGGAGATAGCCCACAGGCTCGGAATAACAAGGCAGGCGGTAAACCGCCTTGAAAGACGGGGACTTGAAATATTGCGGGAGTATTTCGGGGTATAACAAAACGGTCAGGCGTTTGCCTGACCGTTTGAGCTTATTAGTACAGCTTAACCTCGCTCCAGAGGGTTTCGTAATAGGTGCGGATTTCGCTGTCAATATCGTGATAATACTGAACCTTGGGCAGATTTGCCTCATCAGGATAGAGAATTTCATTCTGATAGTAGCAGTAATCCTTGTTATTGATAACCGCTGTGTTGGGGGAGGCATAGCCGATATATTCGGCGTTGGCGGTCGAAATATCAGGCTCTAAGAGGAAGTTGATATACATAAGCGCCGCTTCGTAATTCTTGGCATTTTTCGGGATACAAACAGAGTCAACAAAAATATTTGTACCCTCCTCGGGGTAGAAGAAACGCAGATCCCCGTTAGATTCAAGCATTGTAAGGTAATCGCCCGCGTAGTAGGGTGCGACAGAAGCCTCGCCCGTCTCCATTTTAGCGTAAATCTCGTCCATAACATAGGACTGGAGATTGCTTTTGCCTTTCTTTAAAAGCTCGGCGGCGGCGTCCCAGTCCGACTTGTTAAGGGTGTTTAAATCCTGACCCAAAATCATCTGTGCGGTCATAAAGGCGTCGCGCGGGTTGTTGAAGTTAAGCGCCATATCCTTGTACTTTTCGTCCCACAGTACCTTCCAGGAATGTTCAATATCGCTTCCTGTGAGCTTTTCGTTATAAATAATACCGACCAAGCCGACATTGTAGGGAACGCTGTACTCGTTGCTTTCGTCAAAGAAGAGATTTTTATACTTTTCGTCAATCAGGTCATAATTTGAAAGCTTTGAGGTATCTATTTTTTCGAGCATATTCTCGTTTTTAAGTCGTTCAATCATATAATCCGAGGGAATAATTATATCGTAGCTTATTCCGCCGCTTTTTAGCTGGGAGTACATTGTCTCGTTGCTTTCAAAGGTGAGGTATTTGACCTTGATTCCCGTAAGCTTTTCAAATTCCTTGTTTACGTCAACGGAATCCTCCGCGCCGTCCGAAATATATTCGCCCCAATTATATACCGTAAGGGTTGTTCCCTCAAGGCTTTTATCGTATTTTCCGCGGAGGTTCAGCTCCTTGTATTCATAGCCGCAGCCCGTAAGCAAAGCGGAAAGTGCAAGAGTTAATGTGAGTAAGAGCGCGAGATATTTTTTCATTTATCAAAATCCTTTCTTTTTTTATATGCGTACTGTTTCGGTACGCTTTTTTTCGCTTTTGGTCTGCAATACGTTGTAAAGCACCATCAGAACAAAAACGGATATAAATATAAGTGTTGAAAGCGCATAGGTGTCGGGCGTGACCGATTTTTTTGTCATATTGTAGATTACGATAGGAAGGGTCTGGTAATGCCCGCAGGTAAAATAGCTTATAACAAAATCGTCCAGCGATAAAGTAAACGCCATTATAAAGCCCGTGACAATCCCTGTTGAAATTGAGGGAAGTATAACCTTGAAAAACGCCATAAGCGGGGTACAGCCGAGGTCAAGCGCCGCCTCCGCCAAATGGGAGTCGGTCTGCCTTAGTCTCGGTATAACCGACAAAATCACATATGGCAGGTTAAAGGTTATATGAGCAATAAGCACGGTTGCGAAGCCTAACGATTCGTTAAGCCCTATAAGCTTGCCGAAAAATATGAAAAGGAGCATTAATGAAATACCCGTTACAATATCGGCGTTCATCATAGGTATCTGCGTCACCGACATTACGACCTTTTTCGACATTTTATTGCGAATAGCATTTATTCCTACCGCCGCGGCAGTTCCTAAAACGGTTGAGATTACCGCCGACAGAACGGCAACAATAACGGTATGCTCAAGGGCGGTCAGCATTGCGGTATCGTTAGCTAACCCTTCGTACCAGCGGGTTGAAAAACCATTAAACACCCAAACGCTTGAGGACGAGTTAAAGGAAAAAACTATCATTACCGCGACAGGGGCGTAAAGAAACAGAATAATAAGCGCAATATAAAGTCGGGAAAGTATTTTCACATTAACACACCTCCGTCCTCACCGTCCGAAAATTTGTTCATTATAAAAAGACAAATTAAAATCATAACCATCAGCACCAGCGAGATTGCCGACGCGATGTTATAATAGGACGGGCCTAAGTTAAAGAAGTATTCGATTGTATCGCCTATAAGCATTGTCTTGTTTCCGCCGAGCTTTTGGGAAATATAAAAGGTGCTGACCGACGGCACAAATACCATTGTAATACCCGAAATAACCCCCGGGCGGGAGAGGGGAAATATAACCCTTTTAAACTTGGCAAACGAGTTTGAACCTAAGTCCTCCGCCGCTTCAAGCAGGGATTTATCAAGCTTTGACATAACCGAGTAAATGGGCAGTATCATATAGGGTATAAAGTCGTAGACCATACCGAGTATTACCGCGCCCGGTGTATTGATAAGCTTTAGCGGCTTTAAGCCAATTTTTGATAAAAAGGTGTTGATAAGACCCGTGTTTGCGAGTATCGTAATCCAGGAATAGGTGCGGATAAGGAAGTTCATCCACATCGGTATCATCACTATCATAAATAACATTCTCTGTGACGAAACATTAAGCTTTGTCATAAAATACGCCATCGGATACGCTAAAATAAGGGTTATAAGGGTTGCGGCGGCGGCGTAAATTATAGAGATTGCAAAGGCTTTTTTGTACTGCCCCAGCCCCGACAGATTAGCGAGGGTAAAGGTGCCCGAGGAGTCGGTGAGGGCAAAGTACACCATTATTATAAGCGGAACCACGATAAATATCGCCGACCAGACGATATAGGGCGAGGCGACCAGCTTGTTTCCGAAAGTCTTTTTGTTCACGGCTACTCCTCCTCGTATGCGTCGGAGAGGTGGTCGATTTCCTCGCTGTAGGAGGAATAGTCGCCGTAAAGTCCCGAATATTCGGATTTTTTCATTATATGAATTGCGTCGGGCTCAATGTAAAGTCCCACGTTATCGCCCGTGAAATGCTCGTCCGTGGTCTGAATCATCCACTTGAAGCCGCCGATATCAACTATAATCTCGTAATGCACGCCTAAGAAGGCAACCGACGTGACCTGTCCTTTAAGCATACCCTTTTCGGATGCTACAATATCCACGTCCTCGGGGCGCACCACAACGTCAACCTGCTCGTTTTCCGCAAAGCCCTTGTCAAGGCAGTCGAATTTCTGTCCCGAAAATTCAACATAATAATCGCGGAGCATTTTTCCGTCTACGATATTTGACTCGCCGATAAAGTCGGCGACAAAGGCGTTTTTCGGTTCGTTGTAAATATCTTTGGGAGTACCGACCTGTTGGATTTTGCCGCCGTCCATTACCACCACGCGGTCGGACATTGTAAGGGCTTCCTCCTGGTCGTGGGTTACAAATATAAAGGTGATCCCTAACTGCTGTTGGATTTTTTTAAGCTCCTTCTGCATATCCTTGCGCAGCTTCAGGTCGAGCGCGGCGAGCGGCTCGTCAAGAAGCAGTACCTTCGGGTGATTGGCGATAGCGCGTGCTATTGCCACACGCTGCTGCTGACCGCCCGAAAGGGTATCGATATGCCGCTTTTCAAGCCCCGTAAGGTTTACGAGCTTTAACATCTCCGCGACCTTTTCCTTTATCTCCTTTTCGGGGCGTTTTTTCACCCGCAGACCGAAGGCGATATTTTCATAAACATTAAGGTGCGGGAAGAGCGCATAACGCTGAAAAATGGTGTTCACCTGACGTTTGTAGGCAGGAACACCATTAATTTTTTCGCCCTCAAACAAAACGTCGCCCGAATCAGGCTCTAAAAAGCCCGCTATTAGCCTTAAAGTAGTGGTTTTTCCGCATCCCGACGGCCCTAACAGGGTGATAAACTCCTTATCCTTTATTCTAAGGTTAAGTCCGTCCAGAACCTGCTCGCCGTCAAAGGCGACCGAAATGTTTTTAAGCTCTACAATATTTTCCTTTTCCATAAAAGCATCCCCCTTTGTTCAGGCTGGCGAGAGTCAAATAAAATATTTGACCTGCCGTTGCAGGCGTGACGGCTTTGACTCCCGCCGGCCTGCACTAAAGTGCCAACACAAGAATTATTCTACCCTGTGCGATACCCGCAGTCTCTTCGTAATATGCCCTGAACAAAGGGTTTTTCATAGTTTTCTGAGGTTTTAAAAGCCCCGAAACTACGGCATAAAATCTGAAACCGCTCTCTACACAGATGCCTTTCATCAAACATATTTAGTTTTTATGTTT
>CABVAD010000099.1 GCA_902496265.1 uncultured Oscillospiraceae bacterium | reverse complement strand
GAAAAAATGGCGGGTTGCGGATTTCGACAAGGCTCTTGCAAAGGAACTGGCAAACGAATGCGACGTTGACCCGATTATTGCGCTTATCGCCTCGGCAAGGGGATATAATGACCCTGCCGCGCTCGAAGAATTTTTATCCGACGAGCCGTATTTTGAAGACCCGCGCGCCCTTTGTGATATCGAAAAAGCCGCGGAAATAATAAACTCCGAAATTGAAAACGGCGGCAAAATCGCCGTCTTCGGGGATTACGACTGCGACGGCGTAACCGCCACCGCCCTTATGTTCAGCTATCTTTCCGGCAGGGGAGCGGACTGTGTTTACTATATACCCGACCGCTTCGACGAGGGCTACGGTATGAATACCGATGCCGTAAAAAAGCTTAAAGACGGGGGTGCGAGCCTTTTAATCACGGTGGATAACGGCATTGCCTGCCATAATGAAATAAAGCTGGCAAAGGAACTCGGTATGTCGGTTGTGGTGACCGACCACCACCTGCCCGCGGATACCCTGCCCGAGGCGGACGCGGTGGTTGACCCGCACAGGACCGACTGCCCCTCTGAATTTAAGGAGATATGCGGCGCCGAGGTTGCCTTTAAGCTTATATGCGTTATGGAGGATAAAGAGCCAGAGGAGCTGTTGCCTTATTTCGCCGACCTTTTAAGCGTTGCGGTTTCGGCCGATGTTATGCCGCTTACGTTTGAGAACCGTGCGATTGTAAAATACGGGGTGGAAAAGCTTAAAACCGCGCCTGCGACGGGACTTTCGGCAATTTTAAATGTTGCGGGAATTTCCGCCGATTCTGTAAACGCGGGGAAAATCGCTTTCGGAATAGCGCCGAGGATTAACGCCGCGGGCAGAATGGGGAGCGCAAAGCGTGCGGTCCAACTGCTCCTTTGCGACAATATGCTTAAAGCCCTCGGAATTGCAGGGGAAATTGACGGCGCGAACGCCGAACGCCAGAGGACCGAAAAGGAAATTTTCGCGCAGGCAGTGGATATAATAGAAGAAAAGGGCTACAAATATGACCGCGTTATTGTTGTGGACGGCGAGAACTGGCATAACGGCGTGGTCGGAATTGTCGCCTCAAGAATAACCGAACGGTACGGCTGTCCGTCGGTAGTGATTTCAAGAAACGGCGAGGTTGCGAGCGGCTCGGGCAGGAGTATAGAGGGCTTTTCGCTCTATAACGCGATAAAATATGCGTCCGATTTGCTTTTAAAGTTCGGCGGTCACGAGCTTGCCGCGGGAGTGGGGCTTAAGTCCGAAAATATAGAGCTTTTCAGACAGAAAATTAACGAATACGCGGCGGGTCTTGATTATGTACCTCCCGTGTTAAAGCTCGACTGCCGGCTTAATCCCTCGGCGTTAAGCCTTGATTTGGCTGAGGCTTTAAAGGAGTTAGAGCCCTTCGGCCACGGCAACCCGACCCCGCTTTTCGGGGTCTACGGCGTGAGGCTTACCCGCATCACCCCGATTGGCGGCGGCAAGCATCTGCGCCTTTTGTTCTCAAAGGGGGAATACTCCTTTCAGGCTTTGCTTTTCGGAATGACCCCCGAGCGGTTCTGCTTCTGTGAGGGAGATATTTTAGATACCGCCGTAACGGTTGATACTAATCTTTATAACGGCGAATTAAGCCTTTCGGTGCAGATAAAGGCGCTCAGAATGAGCGGTACGGACGACGGGCGGCTATTTCGGGAGATAGACAGCCTTAATAATTATATGTCGGGCAGGGAATTTGATGTTGATTTACTCCTGCCTACCAGAGCCGAAACAGGGGTTATATATAAATTCATAGCCGCAGGTCCTGTATCGGAGGACAGAATAAAATATGTCCATTTAAATACGGTGGGCTACGCTAAAACCGTAATATCGCTTATGACCCTTACGGAATTAGGACTAATAATAAAGGACGGTGCGGGGCTTTACAGAACCGCGGGAGTACATACCAAAACCGAGCTTACAAACTCGGCGGTTTATAAAGACTTGCTTGAAAGGAGGGAAACGGTATGACGCCCGAGCAGGAGAGAGATTATCAAAAGCTATATAAGCAAATGCAGGATTTGGGGGGCAATTATAACTATGATTTGGTTAAAAAAGCCTTTGAGTTCTGCGTCTTAAAGCACGAGGGGCAGAAGCGCTGTACTAATGAGGATTATTATATCCACCCCTTTAATGTGGCGCTGATTATCGTTACCCTCGGAATGGACAGCGAGTCGATAGCCGCGGCGCTTCTCCACGACGTTGTCGAGGATACCGATACCACGGTTGAGGATATAAAGCGCGGTTTCGGGGACGACGTTGCATTGCTTGTGGACGGGGTCACCAAAATAGGAAGGCTCAATTTCTCCACAAAGGAGCAGCAACAGGCGGAAAGCCTCAGAAAAATGCTCATTGCAATGGGTCAGGATATACGGGTTATCATAATAAAGCTGGCGGACAGACTTCACAATATGCGCACTATCGACGCTATGCCCGAGCAGAAGCAACGGGATAAATCCCTTGAAACGCTGGAAATTTACGCGCCGATTGCCCACCGATTAGGTATCCGCCCCGTTAAAGAGGAGCTTGAGGACCTTGCGATTAAGCACCTCGACCCTGTGGCTTATAAGGAAATCGAAAACCTGCTGTCGCTTCGCAAACAGCACCGCGAGCAGATTTTAGAGGAAATAAAGACCAGAATTGAGGAACGCCTTAAGGAGGCTATGCCGGGCGTAGAAATGGCGTTTCAGGGCAGAATCAAGTCCATTCACGGAATATACCGCAAAATGTATGTTCAGGGCAAGGACTTTGACGAGATCTACGATATTTACGCTATCAGGATTATAACCGACACGGTGGCGAACTGCTACAACATTCTCGGCATTATGCACGATATGTTCCGACCCATTCCCAACAGGTTCAAGGACTATATCTCAACGCCGAAGCCTAATATGTACCAGTCCCTCCACACCACGGTCATAAGCCGCGCGGGAATACCCTTTGAGATACAGATACGCACCTTTGAAATGCATCACACCGCCGAATTTGGTATCGCGGCACATTGGAAATATAAAGAGGGTATAACCGAAAACAACCGCAAAATGGAGGACAGACTCGCCTGGATCAGACAAATTCTCGATTCACAGGCGGCGTCAACCGACGTTTCCGACCTTGTAAGAAGCATTAAGGTCGATTTGTCGCAGGAGGATGTTTTCGCGGTCACTCCGAAGGGTGACGTTATAAATCTGCCTGTGGGAGCAACGGTTGTCGACTTCGCCTTTGCGATTCACTCGGCAGTCGGGATAAGAATGGTCGGCGCTAAGGTGGACGGCAAGATTGTACCGCTTAACCACGAGGTTAAAACGGGCGAGGTTATTGAGATTTTAACCACCAATCAGGCGGGACACGGACCGAGCCGCGACTGGCTTAATATCGCCGTTACTTCTCAGGCAAAGTCAAAAATCCGCTCCTGGTTTAAAAAGGAAAAGCGTACCGAAAATATCGCCGCGGGCAAGCTTGAAATCGAAAAGGAATTTCGCCGTTTGGGCATAGATATGCCGGATGATGAATACGCTGAGTTTGTAGATGAGATAGCGAAAAGACAGCGATTTGCAAATGCGGACGAGTTTTACGCGGCTATCGGCTACGGCGGGGTACTGCTTTCAAAAATAATGCCCCGCATAAAAGAGGAATATAACAAAAGGAACGCGGCGGCAAGACCGGCGGAAATTGCTCCTATCCCTGAAAGGAAATCGGCAAAATCCTCGGACGGCGTTATTGTGGACGGTATTGATAACTGCCTTATAAAGCTTTCAAAATGCTGTACGCCTTTGCCGGGTGACGATATAATAGGCTTTATCACAAGGGGTCACGGCGTTTCTATTCACAAGCGGGACTGTCCGAACGTACCCGTTAATATCTCCGATTCCGCCGAGCCTGAGCGCTGGATTCCCGCCCATTGGGACGGCACAAAGTCCGATTCCTTTATATCTACCCTGCAAATCGCGGCTATAGACCGTGACGGACTTCTGCTTGACGTTATGAATGCGGTTTACAATATGCGTGTCACCGCCCACAGCGTCACCGCGCGCCAGACCAAGAGCGGCAACTGCCTTGTTGTGCTTACAATCTCGGTCGAGAGCGTGGAGCATTTAAAGAGCATTATTTCGCGCCTTGAAAAGCTTAAGGGCGTATTCAGCATTGAAAGGATAAATCAGTAATGAAGGCTGTAATTCAGCGGGTGGAAAGCGCCTGTGTAAGGGTGGACGGAAGGACTGTCGGCGCTTGCAATAAGGGCTATATGATTCTTTTCGGAGCCGCTTTGGGCGACACCGAGGAGGAAGCCGAGCTGCTTGCAAAAAAGACGGTTAATCTCCGTGTTTTCTGTGATGAAAACGACAAGATGAATAAATCCGTACTTGATATTGACGGGGAGATTTTAGCGGTTTCCCAGTTCACCCTTTGCGCCGACGTTAAAAAGGGCAACCGCCCCTCCTTTACGGGCGCGTTAGAGCCGCAAAGCGCCGAAAAGCTTTACGATTTTTACTGTGAAAAGCTTAAGGAATTAGGTGTAAAAAGGGTTGAAAAGGGGATTTTCGGCGCGGATATGAAGGTTGAACTTATAAACGACGGACCTGTAACCATACTTTTTGATACCGATATATGGAGAAAAAATGAAAATTAAAACTTTACATTTGGGACTTATCAAAACCAACTGCTACCTGATTTCAACCGAAAGGGCGGCGGTGGTGATAGACCCCGGCTTCGACAGACCTGCGACTCTTGAATTTTTAAATGAAAATTCCGATAAGGAGCGGCTGATTCTTCTTACCCACGCCCATTTTGACCATATCGGCGG
>CABVAD010000098.1 GCA_902496265.1 uncultured Oscillospiraceae bacterium | reverse complement strand
GGGTTGCAATTTTGTAACCGTTTTGTTATAATATCGGTTGTAGTGATTACAAAATGTAACTTTCGAAAGAAGTGACCGTTATCTTTAAGGCTTTTTTTAATAAAGAAATCCTGACAGAAAAGCTGTCCCGTTACAATATATTTAAGCGCGTGTTCGGTTTTATTAAAAACAACCGCCTTCTTGTTAGAGTAAGCTCCCTTTGCATTGTAGGTATGCTGGCTGTCGGAGTCAGCATTGTGTCGGTCGGCATAACTCTGGGCTTTAGGGTCAATTACGCGGGCTCGGTTATAGCCACGGTAAGCAACGCGGGGGTTTTCGATGCTGCTAAAAGCATTGCGGTCTCTCATATTGAGAGCAAGGACGCCGACAGAGCCATTAAAACTCCCAGCTTTAAAATGACCCTTACCGTATCGGACAGGCTTGACAGCGCGGTGACGCTTGCAAACGCGATTATTGAAAATACAAACGATATTGTCAAGGCTTCCGCGCTTGTCGTAAACGGCGAACGCACAGCCTGCGGCGAGGCGGCAGAGCTTCGCGAATACCTTGAGGTAAGCCGCACCCGCTTTGAGCCCGAGGGGGCGGAAAGCAAATCGGAGTTTACCGACGAGGTAGAGCTCCAAAACGGCTACTACCTGAAGTCCGAAATTTCGGACGCTGACGAAATTAAGGCGGCAGTTCTTAATATCGGAGTAAAAACCGTATCGGTTGTTACAACGGATACCGAAATCGCCTTTTCAAAAAAGACGGTTAAGACCTCTAAGGAGCTTATAGGCTATTCCAAGATTACAACTGCGGGACAGAACGGAATTAACCGCAAAACCGAAAGCGTTGAAATGCTCAACGGCGAGGAAACAGCCCGCACCGAGCTTTCAAACGAGGTTATAAAGGAGCCTGTGACCCAGGTGACGACCGTGGGCACGGCGAAATCCACCGCGAGCGCGGCTCAGCGCCCCGCGGAACGCAGTGCGGGCTTTATCTGTCCGCTTAAAAGAGGAAGCTTTACCGTAAGTGCCTACTACGGCGACGGCAGGGGTCACAAGGGTATGGATCTCGCCGCGGACAGGGGCACTCCGATTTACGCGGTTGCGAACGGTACGGTGACCTATTCGGGATATGACGGAAATTACGGCTACAGCGTTGTTATCGACCACGGAAACGGACTTAAAACAAGATACGCTCACGCGAGCCGGCTTTGCGTAAGCAAGGGACAGACGGTAGCTCAGGGAGAGGTTATCGCCTATGTCGGCAGTACGGGCTATTCAACGGGAAATCACCTGCATTTTGAGGTGATGGTTAACGGCTCACGCGTCAATCCGATTTCCTATATAGGTCTTGATTAATTAATAGCTTTTTGAATAAACGGGAGAGGCAAAAGCCCCTCCCGTAATGCTTTATCGGCTTAATATTATCCCTGCATACCGAAGGGCTTTCCGCCGCCGTTACCTCTTTCCGGCTTGCCGCCCATTCCGCCGCCCATACCGCCTGCCGAGCCGTAGGAGGTGGAAACCGAGCTTATCTCAACCGAAAAGCTTTTTTCTCCGCCCGAAACCTTTCCTGACGCCGTGTAACCGTTTTGGTCACAGCCCGATACCGTGCCGCCTATCGTCACGGTATAGCTGCTGCCGACCGTAAGCTCAGGCGAGCTTACGACTATATTGCTGTATTGCTTTGAGGGTATAAATGAGGCAATCACCTTGCCCGAGGAATCGGTAACCGCAAGGCTGTCTCCCGCCTGACTTGTGCTGTCGAGAGTATACATAAACGAGGCTTGGGAGGAGCTTTCCGAGAAGCCCTGTGCCATTCCCGAACTGCCGCAGA
This sequence comes from uncultured Oscillospiraceae bacterium, assembly GCA_902496265.1. Lineage (GTDB taxonomy): Bacteria > Bacillota > Clostridia > Oscillospirales > Acutalibacteraceae > UBA737. The sequence continues at coordinate 3,036 of CABVAD010000098.1, read as the reverse complement.
GTATAGCTGTGCCGCCTGTTATCACGGCGGAGGAATCGTAGTCGAAGGCACCGTTACCGCTGTTAGTAGGACCGCTTACAAGCAGTACACCGCCCGACATATTAACGCTTCCGTTTGAATCCACGCCGTCGCCCGAGGCATTAACTAAAATGTAGCCGCCTGTAATATTTATCTGTGTATCGGAATTGCTGTTAAAGGTGTTTTCGCCCGGTCTTCCGCCTAATGAGGAGGAGTCGTTTCCGCCCGCGGCGTTTATTCCGTCGTCGCTTGCGGTAATATCGATTTTACCGCCCGTGACAGTAACCGCCGTTCCCTCAAGCCCCTCGTAGGATTTGCTTATCTTAATATCTCCTCCGTTAATTATCAGCGCGTCGTCGGCGTGGATACCGTCGTCGCCCGAGGTTATAACGATACTGCCGCTGTTTATCTCGGCGTCGCCGTTTGAATGTACCGCGTCGTCGGCGGAGTCGATATTAAAGCTTCCGCCCTCTACCGTAATCAGGGAGGAGCATTTAAGCGCCTTTGCGCTTTCGGTATCCTCGGTGCTTTGGGCTTGGGTGTTTTGCTTAAAGCCCCGCATTTCAAAGCCATCGGAATGGGTCGCGGCGTTTTGCGAGCCGCCGCCTGTTTTAACTGTAAAATCGCCGTCCGAAATTTTAAGGACGGTTTTTGCTTCAATACCGTCGTTTTGGGCGGTGATGTTAAAGCTGCCCGATTCAATATAAACATATCCGCGGCTTTGGTCCTCGGCGTTTGTCGATTTTATACCGTCGCCGCCCGCGTTTACGGTTACCGACGCGTCAGAGCATTTAACACAGTCCTTGCCTTCTATTCCGCGCCCGACGCTTGTAACGGTAAGCTTAAGCCCGCATATTACAAGGTCGTCCTTTGAGGCTATGCCGCATTTTAAATTGCCCTTTACCGTAAGACCGCCCCTGCCATTGAGGGTTAAATCCGCGCGGCTGAAGATTGCGGCGTCAACATTGCTGTCGGTATATTCAGAAGAATATTCCGCGCCGTCCGAAACCGTGTTTTCCGTTCCCTCGCAGGCGGTAATAAAGACCTTGTCCGCTGAGTTTATATAAATCGCGGGACCCGTGCTGTTTTCTATTGCCGCGTTTTTGAGCACTATCTTAATTTTAGCGGTATCGGGAGCGGAAACCGTTATTTGCGAGTGCTTTCCCGTAACAATATAAGTTCCCTCGGCGGTGATTTTTATAATATCCTCGTTTTCACCTGCTGTCACGGCGGAGGATTCATCGTATCCGTAATTTAAATCGTTGCTTGTAAATTCAAAATCCATTCGGTCGGTGCTGATATCGGTCTTGACCGTTTCACCGCTTGACACCGACGAAACGCCGCCGTCATCAGCGGTTTTTGAACAGGCGCATAGCAAAAGCGCGGTTAATACCAAGGATAAAATAATATAAAGCTTTTTCATGGCGTTACAGCTCCTCCGAAGCGCCCGCGCGGCAGCTGCTCACAATTTCAAGATTTCCGTTGCGGCAGCGTATACCGTCTATAAGCGCCTTTTCATTTTCTTGTTTTTTAAGCCGCAGAATATAGGTAAGGCGGTAAAGACTTCCCATATTGGAGGTTTTTACGCTTTTAAGCTTGTGATAAGAGGTATATTCCTTGAATAAATCCTCAAACATATCGGTATAATTTAAATCCTCGGGAACGGTGATTTTAAGCTCGCGCTCGGTATTCGCGCCCTCTCCGAAGCCGCTTAAGGTGTAAATGATATTTGCAAGGGAAAGAATAACGGTGAATATAACCGCCACGCCGACAAAACCAACTCCCGTTGCAAGCCCCGCCGCCATTGCCGTGAAGATGCTTAAGATCTCCCGCGCACTGCCGGGGGCTGAGCGGAACCGCACCAGCGAGAACGCGCCCGCTACGGCGATTCCCGTGCCGAGGTTGCCGTTCACCAGCATAATTATAACCTCAACTATCACGGGCAGCAGGGCTGTGGTTACCGCAAAGCTTTTTGAGGACGGGTTTCTGAACATATGGGCAAGCGAAATTATAAGCCCGCATATAAGCGATACCGAGGTGCATATTGCAAAGCTTTCGGGTGTTATCCCCGAGGTCATTATACTTGAAAAAACAGAATTAAGCACAGTTATTTCCCCCTGATTGTAATTTTTTATTGAGAATATTTTTATATGCCGTACCGTATTTTGAAAACGAAGCAGGATATATTTTAAGACGTGAAAGCATTTCCGCCGTCCAAAGCGGCATAGCACCCGCGGTTTTGATTTCCATTAAATACATACCGTCGGGCAAAATCAATTCGCTGTAAATACCGTTTTTTAAATCGAGTTCGGTATCGCGGAAAAGTATGCCGCTGTCAAAGGTCAGGCGCACATTCGGATCATTTTTGTCGTAAAAAGCCAGTCGGTTGTAAAAAATATCGACCGAAGGAGAAAGCGCGCCGTAATAGGCTTTAAAATAATCGATTTCGTTTTTAATCTGCGAGGGCTTTACAGCACTTCCGTCCCCGTGCATATAAGCTGCACCGTCACGGTAGGAGGTAGGTATACGCCGTTTATAAACTATACCCTTGTACTTCTTTTTAAGCTCCAAAAAGCAGTCGGTGCCGTCATTCGGAACGCCGTAGGTACGCAGTCTCAGCTTTTCCTTGTATACGGGCTTTGCAATCGAAGCCCTGATAAGCCGCCTGTCCGGCGTGTCGTAATAAATACTGCAAACCGTACTTTTTCCGAATCTATCGGGCACGGCATTGCTTTTAAGCGTTTCGAGAACGGCGCAGTATTGTTTTTCGTCCAATAAATATTTATTTTCGTATCTTTTAAAAACTGTCTGAAACATTCTTCTCACCTCTGTGATTAAAATGTAGCATATCAATTTCATACCTCTGTGAACGGTTTTTAAACAAGTTTAACGGAAATTTAACATAATAAACCATTCGACAATTTCCGTTTTTTTATTACAAAAGGTTGACATAATCGGGTCGTAAATATATAATGAATATGTATATTGTTTTTTTGTCTCAAAAAATAAGGAGAAGAA
>CABVAD010000097.1 GCA_902496265.1 uncultured Oscillospiraceae bacterium | reverse complement strand
TAAAACCGTAAAGGGTGTGTCATTTTGAAAATCGCTGTAATTACAGGTGCGTCGTCGGGACTAGGCAGAGAATATGCAATGGCAGTTGCAAACAGCCGAAAGGAAATAGACGAAATATGGCTTATCGCAAGGCGCGAGGACAAGCTTCGCGAAACCTCCGAAAGCATTAGCACAAAAACCCGTCTGCTCCCGCTTGATATTACCGACAGCGGGTGTATAGATACATATTCTGCCCTGCTTTCAGAGCTTAAGCCGACGGTTGCCCTGCTCATTAACAACGCGGGCTTCGGCAGACTCGGCAATTTTGATACCGTTTCATCAAAGGACAACGGCGGTATGGTCCGTCTTAACTGCGAGTCGCTTACGGTTATGACCTCGGTTACCCTTCCCTTTATGGAAAAGGGCGCTGAAATAATCAACACCTGCTCGATAGCCGCCTTTGCGCCGAATACGGGAATGGCGGTCTACTCCTCTACAAAGGCGTATGTAATGAGCCTTTCAAGAGCGCTCAGAAGCGAGCTTAAAGGCCGCGGCATAAACGTGCTTGCGGTCTGCCCCGGTCCTATGGACACCGAGTTTCTGCCTGTCGCGGGCATAGCCCCCGGCTCGAGCCGCACCTTTGACACCCTGCCGCGGGTAAATCCCTCGGTTATGGCGAGGAAATCCCTTGCGGCGTCGGCAAAAAAGCGGGGAGTTTACACCAATCGGCTCTTCTTTAAATTTTACAGAGTTATAGCGAAAATTCTCCCGCATAGTATAGTAATGAAAATATGCGGAACTTAAAGGTTGCTTTTTGGAGGAAATTAAAATGATTTCAGCGGTCGGCTGGCCTATTTGGGCGCTGATAATTCTGTTTATCTGCGGTCTTATTCTTATAATAAAGGGCGGGGATTTTTTCGTGGACGCCGCCGTATGGATGGCGGAGGTTTCGGGAATACCGCATTTTGTAATCGGAGCGACGGTCGTAAGCCTTGCGACAACCCTGCCCGAGCTTATAGTCTCCTGTCTCGGGGCGTCCCGCGGCTCTAACGCGATAGCGATAGGCAACGCGGTAGGCTCGGTCACCGCGAACACGGGGCTTATTATGGCGATTTCTATAATCTGTATCCCCGCGGCGGTCAAGCGCGCACAGTACGCCGCAAAATCCCTGCTCTTACTTTCAGCGGCGGTAATTCTCTATATCTCCTCATTTGGCGAAAGCTTTTCGCTTATCGGCAGCGTTTTATTGTTTATAATATTCGCCGTCTCGGTTTACGAAAGCATTAAAAGCGGAAAAGCCGAATCGGCACAGAACGAAAAGCGGATATTTGAAAAGAAAGAAATTCCGCTCAACATAGTAAAATTCATAACAGGCGCGGCGGGTATAGTCGTCGGCGCGGACTTTCTTGTTGACTCAGCGACCGAAATCGCCGCGGCAAGCGGGGTATCCGAGGCGGTGATTTCCGCGACGATTGTTGCCGTCGGCACCTCGCTGCCCGAGCTTGTCACCACAATAAGCGCCGTTATCAAAAAGCAGTCCTCGCTGTCTGTCGGAAACATCATAGGCGCGAATTTGATTGATTTAGCAATAATCCTGCCGATTTGCTCTCTTGTCTCGGGCGGAGGGCTTACCGCCTGTCCGCAAAACCTTTTCCTTGATATTCCCGTTTGTATAGGGCTTTTGGCGCTCGCGGTTATTCCAATGCTGTTTCGCGGAAAGTTCACCCGCGCGCAGGGAATAATCCTGCTTGTGCTTTATATCGCATATACCTTAACAATATCCTTTTTCAATCCTTTCTGAGCGGTTTAGTCATTGGCTTCCCTTTTGCGGGAAGCTTTTTTAGCCCCAATTTTTCTAAAATCAATGTTGATAATCTAAATGCTTTATGATAAAATAATTAATTAAGTAATGTTTTTAAAGGAGAATTTCCCCGTGACCGAATTAGAACGCGAAATAGGAAGACGGCGCACCTTTGCTATTATCTCGCACCCCGACGCCGGAAAAACCACTCTTACAGAAAAGTTCCTTCTTTACGGCGGTGCTATACAGACCGCGGGCTCTGTTAAGGGAAAGGCAACCGCAAAGCACGCGGTTTCCGACTGGATGGAGCTCGAAAAGCAGCGCGGAATTTCCATAACCTCCTCGGTAATGCAGTTTGAGTACGAGGGCTACTGCATAAATATTCTTGATACCCCGGGGCATCAGGACTTCTCCGAGGACACCTACCGCACCCTTATGGCGGCGGACAGCGCGGTTATGGTAATCGACGCGGCAAAGGGAATCGAGGCACAGACAAGGAAGCTGTTTAAGGTATGCGCTATGCGGCATATCCCGATTTTCACCTTTATTAACAAGCTTGACCGCGAGGCGAGAGACCCGTTTGAGCTGCTTGACGAGCTTGAAAAGGAGTTCGGAATAGGCACATATCCCGTCAACTGGCCTATCGGGTGCGGGGTGAGCTTCAAGGGCGTTTTTGACCGCGACAAGCGGGAGATTTTAACCTTCAACGAGTTCCACAAGGGTCAGGAAAAGCTGAGCGCAATAAAGTGCGACATTACCGACACCGAAAAATTAGACGGGCTGATAGGCGAATATCAGCGCGCCGAGCTTGTCGACCAGATAGAGCTGCTTGACGGCGCGAGCTTTGAGTTTGACCTCACTAAGGTGCAAAAGGGCGAGCTTACCCCCGTGTTTTTCGGCTCCGCGCTTACCAACTTCGGCATAGAACCGTTCCTTGAAAACTTCCTTAAAATGACCACTCCTCCCCTGCCGCGTGTTTCGGAGGGTAAGGAAATAAGCCCGTTCGACGAGAATTTCTCGGCGTTCGCCTTTAAAATCCAGGCGAATATGAACAAGAACCACCGCGACAGGATAACCTTTTTCCGCATATGCTCCGGGCGGTTTGAGCGCGGAGCGGACTACTACCACGTTCAGGCGGGTAAAACCGTCCGCCTTTCCCAGCCTCAGCAGATGATGGCGGAGGAACGTCAGGTTATAAACGAAGCCTACGCGGGAGATATTATCGGCGTTTTTGACCCGGGTATCTACTCAATAGGCGACACGGTCTGTTCACAGAAAATGCAGGTTAAGTACGAGGGTATTCCTACCTTTGCGCCCGAGCATTTCGCCCTTATCGAGCAAAAGGACAGCCTGAAGCGCAAGCAGTTTGTAAAGGGAGTAGAGCAGATAGCCCAAGAGGGCGCGATTCAGATTTTCCGCGAGCCTAACACGGGTATGGAACGGGTAATCGTGGGCGTTGTCGGTATTTTGCAGTTAGAGGTGCTTGAATACCGCCTTAAGAATGAATACAACGTCGACGTTATCCGCAACGACCTGCCTTATCAGTATATCCGCTGGGTAAAAAATAAGGATATTGATATAAAATCCCTCAACCTAACCTCCGACACCAAGTGGGTGCAGGACTTTAAAAACAACAACCTTTTAATTTTCACAAGCGAGTGGAATATCAACTGGGCGGAGGAGCGCAACGAAGGACTGATCCTTGAGGATTTCAGCAGAGATTAATAAATAGCAAAAAGCACAAGACGGTTTTCAAGCCGTTTTGTGCTTTTTTAGATATTAGATTTAGCACAATGCCTTCCTTAAGTTATGAAATTAAATTGGTTGCCGTGGGGAACGGATTTATCCGTTCCGCTTTTTTTATGCCGTATCATATCAAGCTCATTTTCAATCATCAAAAGCCTGTTGTACTTCGCAACCCTGTCGGTGCGGCAGGGTGCGCCTGTTTTAATCTGCCCCGCATTGACCGCCACGGCAAGGTCGGCTATGGTGGTATCCTCCGTCTCGCCCGAGCGGTGGGAGATTACCGCGGTGTAGCCGTGCTTTTTTGCAAGCTCTATAACGTCCAGGGTCTCTGTAAGCGTGCCTATCTGATTAAGCTTTACAAGTATGGAATTTGCCGCGCCAAGCTCAATTCCCTTTTTAAGGCGGGAGGTGTTGGTTACAAAAAGGTCGTCGCCGACAAGCTGAATTTTGTCACCCAAGGCGGCGGTAAGCCTTTGCCAGCCCTCCCAGTCCTCCTCGGCTGTGCCGTCCTCAATTGAGATTATCGGGTATTTGGAAATCAGCTCGCCGTAATAGCTTATAAGCTCCTCGGCGGACATTTTTTTATTACGCTTAGGCAATAAATAGCCGCCCTCGGAATACCACTCGCTTGAGGCTACGTCCAGTGCGATTTTAATTTCGTCGGTGGTATATCCGGCCCTTTCGGTAGCTTTTACAATAAGCTCAATAGCCTCCTCGTCGGAATTAAGGTCGGGTGCGAAGCCGCCCTCGTCGCCGACTCCGCTGCCCTTGCCCTGCTCCTTAAGAATAGCTCCTAAAGCGTGGTATATCTCCCCGCACTGACGAAGTCCCTCTGCAAAGCTTTCCGCCTTGTAGGGGATAATCATAAATTCCTGAATATCGATATTATTAGCCGCGTGCGCGCCGCCGTTTAAAATATTCATCATAGGACGGGGGAGCACATTTCCGTTTATGCCTCCCAAATAGCGGTAAAGCGGCATACCGCAGGACGCCGCGGCGGCTTTTGCAAGGGCTAATGAAACCGCTAAAATTGCATTTGCTCCGAGCCTTTTTTTATTTTCCGTGCCGTCAAGGGCTATCATACATTCGTCCGCCGCCCGCTGATTTACCGTCCCGAGTTCTATAAGCGCGGGGGCTATCTCGTTATTGATCGCGCTTACCGCCTTTAAAACACCCTTGCCGCCGTATCGGCTTTTATCGCCGTCGCGCATTTCGTGCGCCTCGTAAATTCCCGTGGACGCGCCCGAGGGAGAAAGCGCGAACCCCGTGCTCCCGTCGCTAAGAGTAACCCGCGCCCCGACCGTGGGATTTCCTCTTGAGTCCATCAGCTCAAAGCCCTCTGCTCTGACTATTCTGTTTTCTGTCATTATGCTACCTCCAAAATAACTTTACATATATTATTTCTGCATATTTTCGGTTTATTAATGAAATTGCCTA
>CABVAD010000096.1 GCA_902496265.1 uncultured Oscillospiraceae bacterium | reverse complement strand
CGTTATGAATGAAAAGCTTAAAGAAAAGATAAAAGAGTCGCTTTCGGGTGTACTTCCTATTACTGTTACGGTACTTCTGTTAAGTATTTCGCTTGTTCCGATAGAAAACGGCATACTCCTGCTTTTTCTGACTGGCGCGCTTTTGCTGATTGTGGGTATGGGCTTTTTTCAGCTCGGTGCGGAAATGGCGATGACGCCGCTCGGTCAGGGTGTTGGCGGCAGGCTTGCCAAAAGCCGAAGTATACTTATTATCACGGCGGTATGCTTTGTGACGGGCGCGATTATCACCGTTTCCGAGCCTGATTTACAGGTTCTTGCAAATCAGGTTGCCTCTGTCCCGAACAGCGTTCTGATATGGACGGTTGCGGTCGGGGTGGGAATATTTCTCGCGGCGGCGGTGCTGAGAATTGTTTTTCATATCAGCCTGTCAGGACTTCTTGCGGTTTTATATGCGCTCTTGTTTATTCTTTCGTTTTTTTCTCCGACGGAGTTCATCGCGGTCGCCTTTGATGCGGGCGGGGTCACCACAGGACCTATGACCGTTCCCTTTATAATGGCGGTAGGCGTGGGACTTTCCGCCGCGCGCAGCGATAAGGAGGGTTCTTCGGACAGCTTCGGAATTATCGCGCTGTGCAGTATAGGCCCTATTATGATGGTTATGCTGCTGGGTATTTTCTATCACCCGACCGACGCTGTGTATACCGCGGTCGAAATAACCGCGGTTCTTACCACGCGGGATGTGGCTCGGGAATTTGTGAAAGCGCTTCCGACATACGCGGGCGAGGTGACGCTCAGCATAGCGCCTGTGTTCGGTGTTTTCATTATTTTCGAGCTTATTTCAAAAAACCGCCGTAAAAGACAGCTTAAAAGAATGTGCGTGGGCTTCGCATACACGGTTATCGGGCTTATTCTTTTTCTCACGGGAGTAAACGTGGGGTTTGCGCCTGTCGGAAATCTGCTCGGAACGGGCATTGCCGACAGCCCTTTCAGATGGCTGCTTATACCGATAGGAATTATAATAGGATATTACATAGTAAAGGCAGAGCCTGCGGTGCAGGTGCTTGACGAGCAGGTTGAGGACATAACGGGCGGAACGGTATCGCGTAAAATGATGAACACCGCGCTCTCGGTCGGAGTTGCCTGCGCGGTCGCGCTTTCAATGCTCAGAGTGCTTACGGGAATTAATATTTATTTTGTCATAATACCGGGCTATGCCGCGGCGCTTATTTTAAGCCGCTTTGTCCCCAAGGTATTTGTGGGTATTGCGTTTGACTCGGGCGGGGTCGCAAGCGGACCTATGACCTCAACCTTTCTTCTGCCGCTTGCAATGGGCGCGTGCACCGCCTGCGGCGGGAATGTTGTGACCGACGCTTTCGGAATAGTGGCTCTTGTCGCGCTGGCGCCCATTATCGCCGTTCAGCTTATGGGACTCGTTTATGTCCGCAAATCAAAATCGGGCATCAGTCCCAATGAGATTCTGTCAGACGATATTGTTATTGATTTGGAGGAGCAGAAATGCCTGATTTAAAGGAAAAAAACAGTCTACTTCCCCGCGCGCTGGTTTCTGTTACCTGCGTAAATGACGGCAAAAAATTAGAGGAGATATTCCGTTCTGAGGGAGTGCCTGTTTTCTGCCAATGCCGCGGAAAGGGCACAGCTCCGTCGGAAATGCTGGATATTTTCGGGCTGGGCGGTACTTCAAGGCTTGTCACAATCGGATTTCTTCCGAAATGTCGGGTAAAAGAGCTGTTAAGCGCTATGCGAAGCCGTCTTTTTTACCATCAAAGGGGCGGCGGAATCGCGTTCAGTATCCCGATTACGGGTATTCAGGGTAATTTTTATCAAATACTGGACGCCGAAAGATCCGAAAAAGCAAAAAAAACAGTAAAGGACAGGACGGAGACGGATATGGAGCAAACAGAGAAAAAATCGGGATATACGCTGATATGGGCGTCTGTTGCGGCGGGCTTCAGCGACGATGTTATAGACGCGGCAAGAGCCGCAGGAGCAAAGGGCGGAACTGTTCTTAAGGGACTCAGGTGTAATTCCGAGCCCGTTTCCCGACAGTTCGGCGTTTCAAGACAGACCGAGCAGGATTTTGTAATGATTGTTACCCACAAAGCTAAAAAGACGGAGGTTATGTCCGCCATAAGCCGTTCCTGCGGGCTTGGACAGGAAGCTCACGGAATTGTTCTGGCGCTTCCCGTGGACGATGCAATGGGGCTTGAGGAATAAAATTGCAAAATAAGTGCGCTTTCTCCATAAGAAAGCGCACTTATGTTTTAAAACCTATTTAATTTCATAACCGCCGACGGGACGGATATTCAGCACACAGCAAGAGCCGACGCCGAAAACCTTTTCAATCATTTCCTTGTAGCCGTCGAGCCTTTCGGTGGGAATATAGCACTGAATTGTTCCCGCAAAGCCGCCGCCGTGAACCCTGCAGGCGCCCGTTCCCCTCAAGAACTGCTTTGTGAGCGCAAGCGCCAACGGAAGTCCCTGCTCGGCAACATTGGAATTCGAATAAAGATTCTGCAGATAGTCGTAGGAGGACTCTCCCGACTCGTTTACAAGCTTTAGGAAAGCGTCGAAGTCTCCCGCTTTAAGGGCGGCTTTCTGACCCTCTACCCTTCTTTGCTCGTTAAAGAAATGGAATGCGCGAAGCACCGCGCGGTCGCCGCACTCCCTTCGAAGTGAAGCGAGAGAGGAATAAAACCTATCCTCGTCCGCGTCGCGCAGGAAATCCACCCCTAACGCGTTGCTTACCCTTTTGCACTCTATGGTAATATCCGCGTAGTCCTGGGTTAAATCGGCGTGATTGCCGCCCGTGTCGACAACGCAGAGGGTGTAGCCGAAAGCGTGAATATCAAGATTAATCTTTTCGGTAATCGGATTTTCGGGATTATGAAAATCGGCGTAGGTAAAGCCGCCTAAGGAGCTTGCCATCTGGTCGAGCAGACCGCAGGGCTTGCCGAAATATTCGCGCTCGGCGTACTGCCCGATTTTCGCAACCGTAATCTCGTCCGCCTTATTGTCAAAGAACATACCGTTTATAATCGTGCCGACAAGCACCTCGAAGGCCGCAGACGAAGAAAGCCCCGAGCCTTTTAAGACATTAGAGGTTGTATAGGCGTTAAAGCCCGAAACGGGAGCGCCGAGCGCCTTAAAACGGGCGCATACGCCGCGGATAAGCGCCGAGGCTCTTCCGCTTTCGGCGGGGTTGATTTCGGTATCGTTAATATCGATAACGTCCATATCGTAGCCCTCGGACTTGATACGGATTTTGCCGTCGCTGTTAGGTGCGGCAACGGCTATAACGTCAAGATTTACGCCGCCCGCCAAGACACAGCCGTGCTGGTGGTCGGTGTGGTTGCCGCCTATTTCGGTTCTTCCGGGGGCGGAGAAAAGACGGATTCCGTCCTCCTCCTTATAAAGCTCCTTAAAGCTTTCGCAAGCCTTCAGATAGCGGGCGCGCGCCGATTTTGCACAGCCGTAAAGCATAGAAAAGCTGTCGTCAAAACCGCCGTTTTCGATCTTGCTCTTAATCTCGGTAAGGGTCATAATAATCTCCATTCTGCCGCTAAAGCGTCAGCACAAATAGGTTATGAAATCTCCATTAGCGGCGAATGGAGATTATACCGGCATGTTTCGCGGTTGCCTTTTATTCAATAAAAGGCGAGCGGAACGCCGTCCCTATATTGTGATTAGCGTGATTTTTCACGCTAATCCTCCGTTAAATTATTTTGAAATGATTGCTAAGGTGTCTCTTGCAATAGCAAGCTCCTCGTTGGTGGGTATAACGTATACGTTAACGCGGCTGTCATCGGTCGATATTTTAACCTCCTTGCCGCGAAGCTTGTTTTTCTCACCGTCAAGCTTAACGCCGACAAAGCCTAAATTCTCGCATACATAGCGGCGAAGGTCGGGGTCGTTCTCGCCGATACCGCCGGTAAAGGCTATTGCGTCTATTCCGTTCATTGCGGCAATGTAAGAGCCTACAAACTTAAGAATTTCGTACCTCTGCATCTCGACCGCAAGCTGAGCGCGTTTGTTTCCCGCCGCCGCCGCCGCGGCAATATCGCGGTTGTCGTTGGATACGCCCGAAATTCCCAGCATACCCGATTCCTTATTGCAGATACGGTTTACGTCCGCGGGAGAGAGATTTTCCTTTTCTGCAATATATGTAAGAGCTGAGGGGTCAACCGTCCCCGAGCGTGTTCCCATCATAAAGCCGTCAAGCGGGGTAAAGCCCATAGAGGTGTCGGCGCATACGCCGTCCCTTATAGCTGTAATCGAACAGCCGTTGCCTAAGTGACAGGTAATGATTTTTATGTCCTTTTTTTCCTTGCCTTCAAGCGCGGCTACACGGTCGCTTACAAAGCGGTGGGAGGTGCCGTGAGCGCCGTACCTTCTGACGCCGTATTTCTCGTAATACTCGTAGGGCAGGGGGTACATATAAGCCTTGGGGGGCATTGTCTGATGGAATGAAGTATCAAAGACCGCAACCTGCGGAATTTTCTCTCCGAAGGTTTTAATGCAGGCGCGGATTGCAAGGACGTGGGCGGGATTGTGAAGGGGAGCTAAAGCGCCCAGCTCCTCGATTTTTTGGAGAACGTCGGGGGTTATAAGGCAGGATTCGGGGAAAATGCTGCCGCCCTGTACTATGCGGTGGCCGATTGCCGAAATCTCGTCAAACGAGTCGATAACCTTTGCCTCGCTCTTTGTAAGGGCGTAAACCACCGCCTCGAACGCCTCGCTGTGGGTCGGCATAGGAGTGTCCGCCGAATAGGCGCGGCCGTCCGCCGCCTTATGGGAAATCGCGCCGCTGACTCCGATACGCTCGCAAAGACCCTTTGCCAATACCTGCTCGTTTTCCATATCGATAAGCTGATACTTAAGGGACGAGCTGCCTGCGTTTACAACAAAAATCTTCATTTTAACTTCCTCCGATAAAAAATTTAAGAAAAAGCAAATAATTCCTTGAAAAGTAT
>CABVAD010000095.1 GCA_902496265.1 uncultured Oscillospiraceae bacterium | reverse complement strand
TTGGTGCGGGTAACAGGAGTTGAACCTGCACCGAGGAACCCCGACTAGAACCTGATGGTAACGTCCCCTCGGTGAAAATTTTATCTCAGCCATTATTTGCACCCAAAAGCCTTTCGACCTCGGCAATATCAGTCCAACCGTCTTCTTTTCCCGACTGCTCTCCTTTTGAAAGCTCGCCCATAAGTTTTATTACAGCCTGAGTTTTTTCGTATTCCTCAATATCAACAATGGCATATTTACCTCTGCCGTTCTTGGTAAGAAAAACAGGCTCACCCACGGAAATATCACGCAAAACCTCGGTATAATTCCTCAAATCGGATACAGGTTTAATATTCGGCATTACAGCCACCGTCCTTTCTGCTGAAAATATTATAACCTAATTTATCGTAAAATGCAACAGCATATTTAATTTTAAAAAAACTGCAAAAAGTGGCTTGCCGACAAGCCCTCCGCCGAAAAACAGATTGCGGCGCTGAACGAAAAGCTTGCACAGCGTAAGCTTGACCAACAGCAGATACTGCTTGAACGAATACGGGACAGAGAGCATGCGGAGGTTTATACCCAAATGCTTGTCGTCTGTGAAAGCGATATTGCAAAATTAGGTGAGAAAATCAACGAATTTCGTAATATTGATGCAACGGTTAAAAAGCGAAAAAAGGATTTAAAAAACAGTATGGAAATGCTTGACGGCATTATTGCGGACGGCGCACTCAATGACGCTCATCTGCGGATGTTGGTAGATCAAATAACCGTTTCGGAAAAGAACGGCAGGCTATCGGTAAAAATAGAGTTAACCGGTAATTTTAGAATGCACATCGACACCTATAATGAAAGCGGAGAAATAACCGAGAGGGACAGCGAAATATGGTGTTTCCCCAACTGGGAGAATATGGCTGTAACAGACACGGCGGAGGGATAATCCTCCGCCGGCATATGCATTTTTTGTTTTTTATAAAATTGTCATAATCGGCAGGCACGGTTATCTGTTCGAGCCGATAGCACACGGTCAATATAACTGCCTACGATTTGTATATCATTTTTCTGTGCAAATTCCTTACACTCGCACCACTGACCTTCAATAGACTCCTCGCGATGATTATCGCTCGAATATCGTGCGTAGATTACACCTGTCATTGTTTAACTTTCTTACTTAATAACCTTGTATTTAACCCTTCGCCCATACTCAACAGAAGAAAGAAGTCTCAACTCCTCAAATTTTAGACAAAGCCATTAATTGTAGCATAGGCGGCATCGCCGAAATCCTTTTCAAGCTGCTTTGTGGATAATGCCTCTGTGCCGTAGTAGGACAAAACAAACTTCCAAGGCTTTGCTTCCTTTTCTGCCACCTTGCCGCTTTAATCAAATCCCAAATGTTCAACACACTCGCTGACAACATAAACTATACCGTGCCGACATTGTTTAGAATTTTACAATAAGCTAAATATTCATTGACTTGCGTTTTAATTCGTTTAACAGTTGCGGATAAAGCTGTGCGCTCATACCGCCGTCAACAATAAGTTCCGCACCTGTTACATTTTTAGATTCATCCGAACCCAAATACCATGCAGCGTTGGCTATATCTTCAAAGTCCGAAATATCGCCGATCGGCGTAAGCGTACCGTTTACTATCTGCTTTGAGCCCATTTCCACCCAACGTTCGGTTTTAATAGTTCCGGGAAGCACCACATTAGAGCGAATACCGTATTTACCAAGTTCAACAGCAAGCGCTTTTGACATAGCGTTTATACCGCCCTTTGACGCACAATAAGCAACTCGACCGGGTATTACACGATAGGACGTATTTGATCCTATAAACACTATTGCACCTATATGATGTTCCTTCATTCTTAACGCAGCCTGACGAATAATCATAAAATTCCAAACAAGATTTGTTTCAAAGACGCGTTGAAATTCTTGAATAGGAACCGTAAAAAAGTCTTGCCCCTTTGAAGGGTCGGCTCCGAATCCCATATCCGCAGAATTAAGTACCACCGTTTCAACAAATAAGTTTCTTCGCATTTACTATGCTCGTGTTAAAGAATATCTTACAACTCTTGAACAAAACACATAATCTTATTGTCTTACTCTCCGCCTGACTTGGCGAAGAGCATAGTGACGAGACTTTCAGGCGGAGAGTTTCAAAAAACTCTCGCTCTCCGCTTTTTTCGTCATGCCTAAATTTCTCTGCCAATAAAATTATTGGCTCAAAATTTACTCTTGACTTTTATTGGCAGGTTTCTACAATTCATAATTCATTCCGAGCATTTTGTATTTGGCTCCCGCCATTTTATTGTACGGGAGCTGCTCCCAATCGCTTGTTCCTATAAGCTGTTTTATCGCGTCAAGGTTATCTTGCGCATCGGTAATATTCGGTATCAGCGGCGTGCGGATTAAATACGGTTTTCCGCTGTTTTTAAGAAATTCAAAATTCGAAAGGATAGCTTCATTTCCCACACCCGTGAGTTTTTTATGCAAGGCGGTATCGGCAAGCTTTATGTCCATAATAACATAATCAAGCCTTTTTATCACATCACGAAAAACCTCGCTCGGAGCATAAGCAGAGGTTTCTATGCAAAGGTTACAGCCCTTTAATTCATTAATAAGCTCAATCAGAAATTTCGGCTGAAAAAGCGGCTCGCCGCCCGAAAAGGTGAAGCCGCCGAAGCTGTCGCCCAGTATTTCGGCGTTTTCCTTAAGCTCTTCTGCAAGCTCCTTTGCTTCAACCGTTCGACCTGATATTTCAAGACAGTTCTGCGGACACATATGAATACATCTGCCAAAGGGCTGACATTCGGGATGCCCGCATTTTGTCATACATCTGCCGCATTTAACGCATCTTGCCTGCTTGAACATAAGCTGCAGCTCTGAAGACAGCCCCTCGGGATTATGACACCATTTACAGCGGAGAGGACAGCCCTTAAAAAATACGGTCGTCCGTATTCCCGGACCGTCGTGCACCGCCATTTCCTTTATATCGAATATTACGCCCTTCATATTTTATATGCCTGTCTCGCGATAACGTGATCCTGATACTCTTTATCAAGCTCCACAAAGTAGGCGCTCCAGCCCCATATACGGACTACAAGCTGTCTGTGCCTTTCAGGATGCTTCTGCGCGTCAAGCATTGTATCAAGATTTACGGTATTAAGCTGCAGCTGATGACCGCCGCGGTCAATAAAGTTCTTAACGAGAAGTCCGACCTTTTGCACACCGTCTTGGTCGGCGAATACGCTTTGGTCAAATTCAAGGGTAAGCGGTCCGCCGTTTATAGCGTTCTTAAAGTGGGGCTTTGTCATAGAGGCTATTACCGAAACAGGGCCCTTGACATTTGCAAAAAGACTTACCGAGAAGTTTGTTCCGAAGGGCTCGCCCTTTCTTCTGCCGTCTGCGGACGCGCCTATCTCTTCCGCGTGGCGCAGATAGAACATTGCACTTCCCGTACCCGCTCTGAAAATACCGCCTCTGCAGTTTGTTTTTTCTTTAAGGGAATCTGCAAAGGTGTCAAGCAGCTCTACCGCTATACTGTCCGCAAAATCGTCGTTGTTTCCGACCTTGGGCGCTTCGTATCTAAGCTTGTGCAATAGCTCCGGCGTGTTTTCAAAATTACCGTCG
Organism: uncultured Oscillospiraceae bacterium; assembly: GCA_902496265.1. Classification (GTDB taxonomy): domain Bacteria; phylum Bacillota; class Clostridia; order Oscillospirales; family Acutalibacteraceae; genus UBA737. Next base: position 1,410 of record CABVAD010000095.1, on the reverse strand, counting down.
ACCGCCTTTATAAGCTCTTCCTTTGTAATGGCGTTTTCCTCAAAAACATATTTCTTGATTGCGGCAAGCGTATCCGCGGCTGTGGCAATGCCCGTGCCGTGAATACCGAAATTATTGTACTTCCCGCCGTTATAGACCTCACAGTCCATAAGCACATTCATAAACGGAGAAGGCACGAACCAAAGATTTTTGATATTATCGCAGATTTCGGTACTTGCCTTAAAGATTTCGTTCTTTACACTCTCAAAAAACTGCTCAAAGGTTTCGGAGTTAATAAGGTCATTATGAAATGCCTTGTCAACTGCCTTGGGGTATGACATTGCGCCTATGTTAGCAACATCAGCGCCGACATTCGGAATGATAAATTCCCAGCAGGCGGCAACTGTATAGTTAACTGCGTCATTATGCTCATATCCCAGCGACTCAAGCGCGGGAATAACGATATCGTCGTTTGAATACTGGGGGAAACCTAGTCCCGCTTTGGTAAGGTTGGTAGCCTCGGTATAACGCTCGGCAGGGGTAGCCTTTGAAACGCGGAGATTAATTTTCGGGTCGATAAGCTTATTATTGTACGATGCCTTAAGGCACAGCTCTGACAGCAGATTATATACATCGTTTCCGTTTTCATCTATGCCGCCTAACATCATGCTCTGACCGTTATCTCCCTGCTGTACGCCGACATAAAGGTCGCTGTCCTTATTAAAGGAAAGGAAAAAGTCGCAGAGCAGCTCTAATGCGGTTCCCTTAGTGTATAATCCCTTTTCCATATCGGTTTTAAGGTAGGGATACATATATTTATCGAACCGACCTACCGTATTATGGTAGTTACCCTCCAACCACAGAGCGTAATGCAAAATTCTGAAAAACTGGAGTGCCTCACGGAAATTACGGGCGGAATAACGCGGAACACGGGTCAGAATTTCTACTAAGTCTTCTCTGCCCTGTCTTTTGGCTTCCTCCAAATATTTATCCGAAAGCATAATAATGCTGTCTATCGCCGCTTTTCCGTATTCATCGGCGGTTTTACGCTTTTCAAGCAGTCCCTTGCTTATGGCATCATAATAATCAGGAGACAAATTAGACATATAACCAAGCTCGTGAATATAATGCTTTGCTTTTATTTCCGCCCATTCGGACTCTGTAAAAATATCGGGCAAATTTGAAACGGTGCGCAAAAACACTATCTGCTCACCCTCGAGAATTACCGCCTTTTCTTCCTCGCAGATACGGCGAAAACGGTCAGACATACGCTCAATCGGTGAAAGCCCCTTTGCCGAATATTCCTCGGCAAGCTTAAAGTCTACCGTATGACGGTATTTATGATGCTCCTTGTTTACGATATAATTATAAAGATTTTCAAAAGTTTGCGTCATAATATCATTCCTTTTATATTGGTACAATACAATGATA
>CABVAD010000094.1 GCA_902496265.1 uncultured Oscillospiraceae bacterium | reverse complement strand
GTCGGAGACGCCGTTACAACAGTATGGATACAATTCTACGCTGACCTACTGTATATTAAATTTGTTGAAATTTTCCGCTTTACAAATGCTCGGTTAGATGCTATAATAGCATAGAACAGATGTTCTAAAGGAGGGCGGAAAAGATGAAAGAGAGGATAATACTGCACTGCGACCTTAATAATTTTTTCGCCTCGGTATCCCTGCTTTTTAATCCAACCCTCGTTTCGCTCCCTGTTGCGGTGTGCGGCGATAAGGAAAACCGCCACGGAATTGTGCTTGCCAAAAACGAAATCGCAAAGGGCTACGGGGTTAAGACGGCAGAGCCGATTTTTGAAGCAAAGCGAAAATGCAGGGAGCTGGTAATTCTTCCTCCGCTTATGGATAAATACCGCGAGTATTCGCAAAAAGCGCGTGATATTTACGCGAGGTATACCGATATGATAGAGCCGTTCGGGATAGACGAGTGCTGGCTTGACGTGACGGGCAGTACTATGCTTTTCGGCGGCGGAGAGGAAATCGCCCATAAAATAAGGCGGGATATTAAGCGGGAATTGGGCGTTACTATTTCGGTGGGAGTAAGCTTTAACAAGGTATTTGCAAAGTTAGGCTCGGATATGAAAAAGCCCGATGCGGTGACGGTTATCGGGCGGGATAATTTTAAGGAAAAGGTATGGAGTCTGCCCGCGTCCGACCTGCTTTTTGCGGGAAGAAAAACCGCCGAAAAGCTTCGTTCCTGCGGGGTTTACACTGTCGGAGATCTCGCCCAATGCTCGGAGGAAACCCTTATAAGGCTTTTAGGAAAGAACGGTGCGGCGCTTAAAAGCTGTGCGCTGGGGCTTGATAACTCGCCCGTCGTGACCCCGACAAAGGAGGATAAGCCAAAAAGCGTGGGGCGCTCGGTTACCTGCTCCCACGATTTTACCGATTTTGATTCGGTCTTTAGTACCTTTTTAACCCTTTCACAGTCGGTGGCGGATACTCTTCGCGGTCACGGACTCTTTGCCTTAGGTGTGCAGGTGCATATCCGTACCGCGTCACTTAATGTCAGGGAATACAGCCGCACCTATCCCGATTCGACCAACAGTGCCTATACTATTGCTAGCCGCGGAATAGAGCTTTTAAAGGAAAATTACAATTTTTCAGAGCCTTTACGCTCGGTAGGTATAAGAGCGATAGGGCTTAAGGAATACGAAACTGCCGTTCAGCAGGATATTTTCGGCGACTGTAAAAGAAAGGAAACCGAGGAAAAAATCGAAAACTCGATTTACGAGCTTAGAAAAAGGTTCGGCAATTCAAGCATATCCCGCGCGTCGGCGGAAAAGGAGTAGAAATATTTATTGTTTTCCTTGACAAAGCGGGTTTGTTATGATAAAATAGGTAAGCCGCATATTGTGGGCTTATTAAAGCTGTGCCTTTTTCGGCGCACGCCCGCCGTAGCGAGACTGTATAAATGGCAGGTGTAATAAAAATGTACGCAATTATCGAAACAGGCGGAAAGCAGTACCGTGTTCAGAACGGCGACGTTATCTATGTTGAGAAGCTGAACGCCGAGGTTGACGAAGAGGTTACCTTCGACAAGGTTGTTGCCGTAAACAACAGAACCTTGAAGGTTGGCAAGCCCTATGTTAAGGACGCTTTCGTTAAGGGCACCGTTTTAAAGAACGGCAAGGGTAAGAAGATTACCGTCTTTACCTACAAGCCCAAGAAGAGCAGCTCCCGCAAAATGGGTCACAGACAGCCTTATACAAAGGTACAGATTACCGAAATCGGCTAATCTATGACAAGGGTAAGATTTTCGGCTGATGAAAAGGGGCTTTACGGCTTTGAAATCAGCGGCCACTCGTCTAAGGACGGCGGCGACGAGGTCGGAAAGATTGTCTGCGCGGCGGTTTCCTCCGCGGCGTATATGGCGGCTAACACCGTGACCGACATAATAGGCGATAGGGCGGAGGTCTTTGTAGACGACGCCGTGATGCGCTTTTATGTTAAAAATCCGTCCGAATGTACGGTAAAGGTTTTAGAGGGGTTAAGGCTGCATTTGACCGAGCTTTCCGAACAGTACGGCAGTAACATCACAATTCACGGAGGTGCAAGAAATGCTTAAGATTAACATTCAGTTATTCGCTCATAAAAAAGGTATGGGCTCTACCAAGAACGGACGCGACAGCGAATCCAAGCGTTTAGGTGTTAAGCGCGCGGACGGTCAGTTTGTTTTGGCGGGCAACATTTTAGTCCGTCAGAGAGGAACCCACATTCACGCGGGAAACAACGTCGGGCGCGGCTCGGACGACACCCTGTTTGCCCTTATCGACGGCAAGGTTAAATTTGAGCGCGTAGGCAGAGACCGTAAACAGGTAAGTATTTACGCTGTTGAGCAGTAAGTTATAATCCGGGCGGCAGACAGCTTCCCGGATTTATTTTTTTGAAAGGAAGCGGAATTTATGAAAATCTGTCATGTTTGTAATGCGGAATGTGAGGACATAGCGGAGCTTTGCCCCGTTTGCGGCGCGGATTTGACCGTGAACACTAAAGAGCAAGAGGCACAGGAGATAATTTTAAACAAGCCCGTGCTTTTAGCAACGCTTGACGATGTGGTTTCCTCCGAAATACTAAAGGATTTGCTTAAAGAAAACGGTATTCCCTTTTCCTGCGATACTGAAGACGAGGGGACTTTGAAGGTCACCTTCGGCGGCTCGTTTTCCGCGGACGATATTTATGTCGACGATTCCGATTTTGAAAGGGCTAATCAGATATATGAGGATTTTATAAATTCCGAGCCCGAGTTTGACGGAGAATTTTTCGATGAAGACGAGGAAACAGAGCAGGGCGGCGAATGAGCTTTTTTAAGAGGAAGAAAGAGAACAAAAAGGACGAAAACGAGCCTGTTGTAGCGGCAATTATAAGCAATCCCGTATCATCAGCGGTGTTTCAGGATATGCTAAAGGAAAACGGTATTCCCTTTGTATGCCGTCAGCAGGGCGCGGGCGGCTCGGTAAAGCTTCTTTTGGGCGGCGGAATTGTGCCCGATTATATTCTGGTTTCGGCGCGTAATTACGGGCGCGCAAGGGAGCTTTACGAGGTCTATATTTTAAACGAGACCGAGGACGGCGATTTTTCCGAGGAAGAATAACGCGGTTTAAATCGGCTGAAAGGTAAATTTATGTTTGTAGATATTGCAAAAATTCATTTAAAGGCGGGCGACGGCGGCGACGGCGCGGTTTCCTTTCACAGGGAAAAGTATGTCGCCGCGGGCGGTCCCGACGGCGGTGACGGCGGCAGAGGCGGCGATATTATTTTTATGGCGGACAGCAACCTGTCCACCCTTGCCGATTTCCGCTATAAGCGCAAATACGCCGCAGAGTCGGGGCAGAAGGGCGGCGCGGGCCGCTGTACGGGCAAAAGCGCGCCCAATCTTATTATATCCGTTCCCGTCGGCACTCTTGTAAAGGAGGCGGAAACGGGAAGAATAATCGCCGATATTTCGGACGGAGAGCCTGTAACCGTAGCTAAAGGCGGTAACGGCGGCTGGGGCAATCAGCATTTTGCCACCGCCACAAGGCAGGTTCCGCGGTTTGCCAAAAAGGGCAACCCGGGCGAGGAACTGGACGTTACCTTAGAGCTTAAACTGCTTGCCGACGTGGGGCTTATAGGCTTTCCGAATGTGGGAAAATCCACCCTTATTTCGGTTGTGAGCGAGGCAAAGCCGAAAATTGCGAACTACCATTTTACTACCCTTACTCCCGTGTTGGGGGTCGTCAGAATGGGGGAGGGAAGCTCCTTTGTAATGGCGGATATTCCCGGGCTTATTGAGGGCGCGGGCGAGGGCGTGGGTTTAGGCCACGAGTTTTTGCGCCATGTTGAGCGGTGCAGACTGCTTTTACACGTCCTTGATGTGTCGGGCAGTGAGGGCAGAGATCCGATTGACGATTTTAACAAGATTAATAAGGAGCTTTCCGCCTTTAACAGCGAGCTTGAAGCGAGACCTCAGATAATCGTCGGCAACAAGTGCGACCTTACAGACGAAGCGGAGCTTCGCCGCGTTTCGGACTATTTCACCGAGCGGGGTTATAAATTCTTCCCCGTAATGGCGGCGATAGCCGAGGGCACGGACGAGCTTATAAAGTATGTCGCACAGGTGCTTTCAAAGCTCCCGCCGATAAAAAGGTATGAGGCAGAGCCTAAGCCTGTCGAGGACTTCACCAAGCCTAAGACGCGTAGCTTTAATATCCGCGTATGCGACGGGGTTTACTTTGTCGAGGACTGTGAGTGGATTATGGATATTATGAATACGATAGACCCCGACGATTATGAGTCGCTTCAGTATTTTGAAAGGGTGCTCCGTTCAAGCGGAATTATCGCCGCCCTCGAAAAGGCGGGAATAAAGCAGGGCGACACCGTAAGCGTTTACGATATTGAGTTTGAGTTTGTGATGTAAAATGGATATTAAAAAAGAAAACCCCGATTTGTTAAGCCCCTCGGTGCTGGCGTTTGTAGGCGACGCGGTTTACGGACTTTATGTAAGGACCGCGCTTGCCGATATCAGCCGACCCTCGGGGGAGTTACATAAAAGGTCGGCGGCGGTGGTTAACGCCGCCGCGCAGGCAAAAGCATTTTCGGTTATCGAGCCTTCCTTGACCGAAAAGGAGCTTTCGGTCTTTAAGCGCGGACGGAATTTTCACACCTCTTCAACCCCGAAAAATATGTCAAACGGCGATTACCACACCGCAACGGGGCTCGAGTGCCTTTTCGGTTGGCTTTATCTGTCCGGCGATAAAGCCCGCGCGGACGAGCTTTTTAAAATGATATGGCAGTTTAGATGTTAGATATTAGACGTTAGACATTAGACAACGGACGGTCGAGTACGCCCGTCCCTTTGTTATTCCTCTGTTATTTCAAAAATGTCGTTCGGAGTGCAATTTAATAGCAAGCAAATAGTTTCGATATTTTCGTAGCGTATTGATTTTGTTTGATTGTTTATCATTTTGTTAAAATTTTGGTAGCTCATTCCTAATTGCTTGTAGAGCCAATATTTTGTTTTTCCGTTTTTCTCAAGTAAATTCAGTACATTTAATT
>CABVAD010000093.1 GCA_902496265.1 uncultured Oscillospiraceae bacterium | reverse complement strand
CCTCGAAGCCCGCCATTACCATACGGTCGCAAAGCTCCTCGGGAGATACATTTATATCAACATAATTTCTTAAATGATTAAGTGAAATTTTCATTGTTCTGCCTCCTTAAAACTGCTCGAGAAAACGTTTGTCATTCTCGAAGAGAAGACGGATATCGCTTATCTTGTAACGGGTGGTGGTGATACGGTCAATGCCTATTCCGAACGCAAAGCCCGAATACTCCTCGGGGTCAATCCCGCAGGAGCGAAGCACATTCGGGTGTACCATACCCGCGCCCAAAATCTCAATCCAGCCCGCGCCCTTGCATACTCTGCAGCCCTTACCGCCGCACTCGCTGCAGGAAACATCAACCTCAACGCTGGGTTCGGTAAAGGGGAAGAAGGAGGGACGGAAGCGCACCTTTGTGTCTTTTCCGTAAATTTCGTGGGCGAACTGCTCAAGCACGCCCTTAAGGTCGCACATAGTGATGCCCTTGTCTACCACAAGACCCTCAAGCTGGTGGAAAACAGGGGAGTGGGTTGCGTCCACCTCGTCTGCTCTGTAAACCCGTCCGGGGCAGATAACGCGGATAGGCGGCTTGCGGTTTTCCATTGTCCTGATCTGCGCGGCGGAGGTCTGGGTTCTTAAAAGCAGATTTTCGCCGAGATAAAAGGTATCCTGCATATCGCGGGCGGGGTGGTCGGCAGGAACATTTAAGCACTCAAAATTGTAGTGGTCGGTCTCAACCTCGGGGCCGTCCACAACATCAAAGCCCATAGACTGAAAAATGTCAATCATATCGTTTACAACGTGGTTTAAGGGGTGAAGTCCGCCGCATTTAACCACTTTTGCGGGCATTGTAATATCAATAGTCTCCGCCTTTAGCTTAATTTCGGTCGCCTTTGCCTTTAAATCGGTCTTCTTTTCGGCGATAAGCCCCTCAAGCCTTTGTTTAGCCTCGTTTACAAGCTGACCCATAGCAGGTCTTTCCTCGGGGGAAAGGGAGCCCATCTGCTTTAGTACGGCGGTAAGTTCGCCCTTTTTTCCTAAATATTTTACCCTTAAATTTTCAATTTCACTTTCGTCAGCCGCCGCTTTAAGGGCGCTTTCGGCAGCCGCTCTTATTTGTTCAAGCTTTTCCTTCATAAGATAACCCTCCGTAAAAAAATAAACTCCGTCCTCTACAACAGGACGAAGCATTAAAATCTCCGCGATACCACCCGTTTTTTCGCTCAAAGAGCAAACACTCCCTAGGCTGTAACGGTGCCAACCGTCGCCGCCTACAGGAAAACTCGTTCAGCGGCGCTGCTCAAAAGGGAACTTCGGAAGGGATCTTGCATATCTTCACTTTCAGCCGTGATGAAGACTCTCTGAAAGAAAATCGAAACCTACTTTCCTTTATCGGCGCATTTTATTGTATAATATCATCAGAGGGAAAAAAAGTCAAGCTTTTTTGGAAAAAATGTTTGATTACAGGCGTAAAAGTGGTATTATATATTCAAAAGAAGAGGGAAGTGTTTTTATGAGCGAAAATTTAAGGGAGCAGGCGTATAACGCCGCAATGGAAATTATAGAGGTTGCCGGACTTAAAAAGGGGCAGATTCTGGTTGTCGGCTGTTCAACGAGCGAGATTTTGGGCTCGAGTATCGGCACGGACTCCTCACCCGATACCGCGAAAGAGGTTTTTGACGGAATTTATAAGGCGGCAGAAGAAAAGGGCGTTTTTTTAGCCGCGCAATGCTGTGAGCATTTAAACCGCGCGATTATTACCGAGCGTGCCGCAGTACCGAATGCCGATATTGTAAATGTTGTACCAATGCCGAAAGCGGGCGGCTCCTTTGCGACTGCGGCGTACGCCGCATTAAACGACCCTGTGGCGATCGAGGAAATCCGCGCTGACGCGGGGCTTGACATAGGCTTTACAATGATAGGTATGCACCTTAAAAGGGTGGCGGTTCCCGTAAGGCTTAAAAATAACCGTATCGGTTCTGCTACGGTTTTGGCGGCAAGGGTCAGACCTAAATTTATCGGCGGCGACCGTGCGCATTACAATGATGATTTGAAATAGTCTTTATACGGGATTATGTGGACTGACCATTGTCTAACACCTAAATTTGCAGGGCTTGTCCCGCCGTCTAATATCTAATGTCTACCGTCTAAGGTCTAACTTCGTAGGGGCGACCATCGGTCGTCCGCTTAAAAATTATGCGTGGCGATCCGGGGCTGACCCTACGCAAAGGATTTAATAAATTTAATTTTTACAGCTTACCGTATTTTTCGGCAAAGTTTAGCAAAGATTTTGTACCCTTGCTTTTTCCGTCCCAAAAGCAAATAATATAATCGCTGATTTCGGCGATTTCTTTGTTTCGTTTAGGTCCTGCCGCCCTGCCGTATTTTCCCCAAACGGCGGGGTATATTTCTGTTTCAAAGCCGTTTTCGGCAGCATATCTTTCTCCAAGAGAGTCCGCGCCGCGGCAGCCGCCCGAGATGAAAATCAAGGTATATTTTTTCATTATTTCACTGATACAAAAATCAATTTAGTGGTGATATGTCTTGAAAACTCGTAAAACAGAATACGGTAACTGCAATATTGTAGGAAAAAATATTGAGCGACTGCGAAAAGAAAAGGGAATAAAGCAAAAGGACTTTATTTCAAAAATGCAGATAATGGGTTGTGATATTAACCCCACAAGTTACTCAAAGCTTGAGGGTCAAATTCGCATTGCAACAGATAAGGAAATTTATGTGATTGCAAAAATATTAAATGTAACAACCGATACGCTGTTTAAGAAAGAGTGATAATTTGAGTTGTTATTTTCCGAGATTAAGAGATTTGCGAGAGGACAGAGATTTAGTTCAAAAGGAGGTCGCTGCAGTTCTCGGCATAGACCAAAGAGTTTACAGCAATTACGAAATCGGAAAGCGCGAAATACCGACCCGCTTTTTGACTGTGCTTGCGGATTTTTACGGCACTTCCACCGATTACATTCTTGGGAGAACAAATAATCCTAAGCCCTATAATAAATAAGATTTTTAATTTAGGGACAGGCGTCCTCGACTGTCCGTTATGCAATCTTTGAAACCCCTTTTTGTCAATCTGCCTTTTTTAAATCGTAGGTCGGGGGCTTGCTGTTGCCGTCTGTCTAATGTCTATTGTCTAACATCTAACTTCTAAAAGATTTCCGCTTGACAAAACGGGATAAATGGTTTATCATTAAATAAAAGGATAAACGCTTTGAAAGGGATAAGTAGTCCTGCGACCGCACTTTAAGAGAGAAGATGGTTGGTGCAAATCTTCGGCGATTGCTTGATGAAGCTACCCCCCAGCGGCTCCCGAAAGGGTTGACGGCGGTCTCCGTTAAAGGACAAAGGTATTTATTTGTACCGTTGAGTGCGGAATTTTCATTCCGAATTAGGGTGGTAACACGGATTTTTATTCGTCCCGAATGTCTTTTTGGCGTTCGGGGCGTTATTTTTTAAAGGAGGACATGCATATGAAATACGAAATACTTAAATTATTGGCACGCAACGCGAAATACACAGCCGAGGACATTGCCGTAATGCTTGGCTCTGACGAAAAAACGGTCGAAAATGAGATAAAACAGCTCGAAAAGGACGGACTTGTCAAGGGATACAAGGCGATAATCGACTGGCAGAAGGTGGAAAACCCCTATGTCTCGGCAATAATTGAGTTAAATGTCGTGCCGAAGGCGGGGCTCGGCTTTGAAGAGGTAGCGGAAAAAATAATGAAATATGACGAGGTGGAGTCGGTTTACCTTATGTCGGGTGTTTACGACCTTAACGTTGTAGTAAAGGCTAAAACTCTTCAGGACATTGCCCGCTTTGTCGCAAGGGAGCTTGCGACAATCGACTCGGTAACCTCTACCACCACCCATTTTGTCCTTCGCCGTTATAAGGAAATGGACGTGGAGCTTGTAAGCGAGGAAGACGACGGCAGGGGGCAGCTCTTTATATGATAGACTATTCAAAGGTTTTAAACCCCACGGTCACCGATATAAAGCCGTCGGGAATAAGAAAGTTTTTTGATATCGCCGCGACAATGGACAATGTGATTTCCTTGGGCGTGGGCGAGCCTGATTTCCAGACCCCGTGGCAGATTAGAAAGGCGGGCATAACCTCGCTTGAAAGGGGAAAGACAAAGTATTCCTCAAACTGGGGAATTATTCAATTAAGAACCGCGATTTCAGATTATATGGAGCGCAAGTTCGGACTTGAGTATCAGCCCGACGAGGAAATTTTGGTCACCGTAGGCGGAAGCGAGGCAATCGACGCCTGTATAAGAGCGGTGGTGTCACAGGGCGACGAGGTTATAATTCCCCAGCCAAGCTATGTCTGTTATGAGCCGATAACGCGGCTTGCGGGCGGCGTTCCCGTGATAATCGAGACCAAGGCGGAAAACGATTTTAAGGTCACGCCCGAGGAACTTAAAAACGCGATAACCGACCGCACAAAGCTGCTTATTCTCCCTTACCCCTGCAACCCGACGGGTGCTATAATGGAGAGAGAAGACCTTGAAAAATTGGCGGCGGTGCTTAAAGACACAAATATATTGGTCCTTTCCGACGAGATTTACGCCGAGCTAACCTTTGGCGGTAAAAGCCACGCCTCGCCCGCGTCTATAGACGGAATGTGGGAGAGAACGGTCACGGTAAACGGATTTTCAAAGTCCTTTTCTATGACGGGTTGGCGTTTAGGCTTTGCCTGCGGGCCGCGGGTGATAATGGATCAGATTACGAAAATTCACCAGTACGCGATAATGTGCGCTCCGACCACCTCGCAGTACGCCGCTATCGAGGCGCTTAACAACTGTGACGAGGACGTTCGGCATATGGTAAAGGAATACGATATGCGCCGCCGTATGATGGTATCGGGCTTTAATAAGATAGGGCTCGTCTGCCGCGAGCCGCGCGGTGCGTTTTACGCATTCCCGAGCATTAAGAGTACGGGAATGACCAGCGAGGAGTTCTGTGAAAAATTGCTTTACAGCAAGAATGTCGCGGTAGTGCCGGGCACTGCGTTCGGCGACAGCGGAGAAGGCTTTATCCGCGCATCCTATTGCTATTCGGTCGAGCATATCAAAGAGGCGATAAGCCGCATAGGCGAATTTTTAAAGGAAATATGA
>CABVAD010000092.1 GCA_902496265.1 uncultured Oscillospiraceae bacterium | reverse complement strand
AAAACTTAGTGAAAATTATTATAAAAATGCGGTCTGTATTTACCGCAAACACACAGTCCGCCGTAAATATACATAAGGGCTGTCGCATTAAGGCGGAATTGCAGGAATTAAACCGAACAAAGCGCCTTTAATACGGCAACCCGAATCAAAAACTATCCAAACAGCGTATTGAAGGTTTCGCGAAGATATGCGGAGGCGGTCACTCCGTCCTTTGAGGGAACGTAGAATATACAGTAGCACAGCACCGCCAAAACAATCAGCAGCAGCACAGATATAATCAGAATGGCAAGATTTCCCGAAAATCCCGATTTAAGCTTTCCCTCTGAATCATCTGAGGTATGATACTGCGAGTCCTCGTCGGGCTCGGGAACATAAGCGCGATTGTAAAATGCTATTCTTCTTTTTTTAATACGTTCGGTCTCTATGAAAAGCTCCGAATCCGATTCGCCGTATAAAGGCTCGGCGGCGGCGCGGTAACCGTCGGTTTCAAAAATCATACCGCCCGAAAGAGAAACATCGTCGGGCTTTGAGGAAAAGGAGGAAAGCGGCTTGGCGGGCGGCTCGTCAGCCTGCCCCTTTGTCTCTTCTTCCTTTATTTCCTCCTTAAGGCTTTCCTCGGCTAGTTCCTCCGCTTTTTCCTGCTCGGCGGTATCCTCCGCGGCAGTATTCTCCTTGCAAGGCTCGGCTTCCTCCTTCGGCTCTGCCGCGGTCTTGTCTTCCTCGGCGGCAGGCTCGGTCTGCAATTCGGTTTCGTGTGAATCGGTCTCGGAGCTTGAAGAAATATCGCTTATTTCAGTTACAGCCGCCGCGGGCGGCTCGGCGGGAGCGGTAACCGCGGGCGCTTCAGCCGCGGCATTTGCCGCCTTAGCCTTTAAATCAAGGGTGCAAAGCTCCTCAATATAGGGGTGAATAAGGGTGTTCATAACCGTTTTGCGAACCGCTCTGTCCTCCGAAAGGAGTATCATTGACTGCGGACCGCTCTCGATAATACAGCCGCCGAATTCGCCGTCGGGCGTTACAAGCGGAGTGGCTCCGTTAATAACGCTTAGTTTTTCCTCGGAATTTATACCGTAAAGGCTTTTATCGATTTCTGTTACGGTCTTTGCAATAGCCCGCGCCGTTATTTCGATAATTCCCTCCTCGCCCGAAAGCTTACCGGCAATAATTATCACTTGACTGCGCGATACCGCCCTTGCAAGGTCGTGCACAAGGGTCTTTTTATCCGACGCCTTATCGGTAAGCAGTCTCATACGGCAGCAGCCGCAGAGATTAAATTCCATCTCAAAATCGGTATTGGTTTTATAATAAACTATATCCACCTTCATATTTTGCAGCATATACGCTCCCCCTTTTATTATCAGTCAAACGGATAGTCGATTCCGCGGTCGTCGTACCAGCGCTTCGGGTATCTCGGCGACGGGTTTGCGGCGGCTTTGGCAGTATCTACCGAAACGTCCTCCCCCTCGCGGGTCTCCCTTGCCATCACCACAAATCTCGCGTCGTCAAAATCATATGTGCAGGTGACAAGCGTGATTATATTATCGCCGTTTTGAACATCTACTCCCGTGCTTATAAGACTGCGATCGCGAGCTTCGTCTACCCATGAGTTAAAATCCCCGTCGTTTATAAAGCTTTTCCGCGAAATGTTATATATATAACCGTTATCGTCCGACTTAGAGGCGTTAAGCACAAACGCCGCGTACACCTTATATGTACTTTTTTTATACAGCGTGGAAAACTCTATCACGGGATTTTCCTTATAAAATCTTAACGACTTATATTTTGTGAGATTGGCGAACATCGAGCCGTTTTTCATATGGTGGCCGTATATTACAAGATTTTTGTCGGTCTCGGTCTCGCTTATTAAATTTGTATAGTCAAAAAACAGAGCTCCGTAAGCGCTTTTTTGCTTTTTCTGATTGTGGGTTAAATAGAAGTCGTTATTATCGGTTTGATAAATCGGATTGTCGATTTTGGTGTTCGGCACGGTTATCCAGCCCTTGAAATCGCTGTTTTCCCGAAGCAGAAGCTCGGTTGCCGAAGGCTCGGGCGCGTCCTCTGTCTCCGTCTCTGTTTCTGTTCCGTGCCATACCGAGCGCGTGTCCTCGATAATGCCGTCCTGATGCCTTGCCGAAAGAAAATAATTTGTAAGATACGCGGCGGAGACGATAAGGGTTATAAGCGATATAAGGAAAAACACCTTAATAACTATCTGCTTTAAATTGTCCCTCCCGTTAGGAATATAGGATAAATACAGCCTGTGAAAAAAATCACCTTTTTCTTTTGCGTGTTTCATTTTTTTACTTCCCCGATTATTTGAATTATAAGCTTAAACACTTCACAAACCGCCGTTTCCCTGACGTAGTTTCGTGAGAGCGGCTCAATGTTAAGCTCCTTTACAAAAACGCCGCCGTCATACGCCGCCGCAATATATACAAGCCCCGGGTCGTGCCCCTCCGAGCCGTCGGGTCCCGCGACCCCCGTAACCGAAACGCCGATACTCGAATCTGCCATTTCCCGTACGTTTGCCGCCATTTGATACGCCGTTTCGCGGCTTACCGCCCCTAAGCTTCGGAGCGTTTCACCGTCCACTCCCAAAATCTTATGCTTTATGCGGCAGGAATAGGAGGCGATCCCCAGCTCAAAAACAGAGGAAGTGCCGGGAACGGCGGTAATATACGCCGAGACAAGTCCGCCCGTGCAGGATTCCGCCGTCGAAACGGTCATTTTATTTTCCTTTAAAAGCCTTACGGCCTCACAGCTAAGCTCGTATATATTGTTGTTCATATAATTACCGCTTTATCAAGAAATTTATTCAATATAGGAATATGCGGTCTCGCTCACCGCTTTTTCGACAAGACGCTCAACATCAAGCCCCTTTTCCGCCTCAAGGCAGGATTCAAGGGTGGGTCTTGTTTTCGGGTGCTTGGGAGTAAAGACCGTACAGCAGTCCTCATAAGGCAGAATCGAGGTTTCAAAGGTGTCGATATTCCTTGAAATCTTAATTATTTCCTCCTTATCCATACCGATAAGCGGACGGAGGACGGGCATATTAACAACGCTGTCGGTCGTGACGAGGGCGGGCAGGGTCTGGCTTGCAACCTGACCGAGGCTCTCGCCCGTTATAAGCGCAAGGCTTCCCGCTTCTCTTGCCAAACGCTCGGATATGCGCATCATCATACGTCGCATAATAAGGGTAAAATAATCCTCGGGGCAGTTTTTGCCTATCTCGTCCTGTATTTCGGTAAAGGGGACTACGGCAAGATTAACCGTGCCGCTGTACGCCGCTACCTTTTTAAGCAGGGTGCGCACCTTAAGCTCGGCGCGCGGGCTTGTATAAGGCGGGCTTGCAAAGTGAATTGCATTAAGGCGCAGTCCGCGCTTTGCCATAGTCCAGGCGGCGACGGGACTGTCGATTCCGCCCGAAATCAATATTGATGCCCTGCCCGCCGTTCCCACGGGTAAGCCCCCCGCGCCCTTTAGCTGTTCAGCCCTTACATAGGCGGCGAAATCGCGTATTTCAACATATACCACGCGGTCGGGATTGTGAACGTCAACCTTAAGGTGGGGGTATTTTTCAAGCAGTACCGCTCCCACCTCGCGGCATATTTCGGGGGAGGTAAGGGGAAAGCGTTTGTCAGCCCGCTTTGCCTCAACCTTGAAGGTTTTTATTTTTTCCATTATATTTTTAAGATATTCGGGAGAACGCGAAAGTATGTCCTCTGCCGTTTTTTCGCAGACGCAGGCGCGGCTGAAGCCCGCTATACCGAATATTCTGCCCACGCGGGACAAAGCCTCCTCAAAGTCGTAGTCCTCGCTCTTAGGCTCGATATAAACGGTTGACTGCGACTTGCGGATCTCCGTCTCGCCCAAATCCTTAAGGCGGCGCTTTATGTTTTTAATGAGCGTGTCCTCAAAATTACAGCGGTTAAGCCCTTTTAAAGCCAGCTCGCCGTTTTTAATCAAAATTATCTCTTTCATCAGTTTGCCTTTCTAAGCTGTTTTTTTGCGTCCTCAAGAGCCGAGACGAGCATATCCGCGTCCTCTTTTATATTATATCTCGAAAAGCTTATTCTAAGCGCGCTGTCGGTACGTTTTCTGTCAAAACCCATTTCATTCAGCACATAGCTGCCGTGGCCCTTAGCGCAGGCGCTCCCGCTTGAAACAAAAACATTTCGGCTTTCAAGAAAATGAAGCAGGGTTTCCGAACGGTAGCCTATAAGCGAAGCATTTAATATATAAGGCAAACAGCCGTCGGGCGAGTTTATAACAGCGCCGATTTCAAGCAGCCTGTCCCTTGTGTAATCGAACAGCTCCTGCTGTTTTTTAAGCTGAATTTCGGGCTTCACAAGCTCCTCTGCCGCCCCCATAAGCCCCATAATCAGCGGGGTCGGCTCCGTGCCCGAGCGCATACCGCGCTCCTGACCGCCGCCTGTTATAAGCGGATTTATATGCACGCCCTTTTTGCAGTACAAAAAGCCTATTCCCTTGGGACCGTGAATTTTATGACCGCTGGCAGACAAAAGGTCAACCCCTAATTGCTTAACATTAACAGGCAGCTTGCCGTAGCCCTGCACCGCGTCACAATGGAAAAGTGCGGTGGGGACTGTACGCTTTGTAAGCGCCGCCGCCTCTCTCACAGGCTGAACCGCGCCCGTTTCATTGTTCACAAGCATCATACTGACAAGCAAGGTGTTATCCGTAAGGGCGTTTTCAAGCGCGGACAGCGGAACAATTCCGTTTTTTTGAGGTCTTAAGCGCACAACCTCAAAGCCGTAATCGCTGAGCCTTTTGGCGGTCTCAAGCACCGAGGGGTGCTCGATAGCCGTGGTAATAATTCTTCCGCCCCTGCCTTTAGCCCTAAGTGCAGATAAAAGCGCGGTGTTGTTAGCCTCCGTGCCGCTGCCTGTGAAAAAAATTTCATCGGCTCTTGCGTTTACGGAGTGCGCGATACACTCCCTTGCTCCGTTAAGGGCAATTTCCGCCTCCAAGCCTAAGCTGTGAAGCGAGGAGGGATTACCCCAGCTGCATTCAAGTGCCCGAGTTATATATTGAACCGCCCTTTCTGAGGGCTTTGTGGTAGAACTGTTGTCAAGATAAGCGATATGCTCCAAAACGCCGCGCTCCTCATATTTATATCTAGC
>CABVAD010000091.1 GCA_902496265.1 uncultured Oscillospiraceae bacterium | reverse complement strand
AATTAAACCTAATTAATTATATGACTAAAAACGCTCTTTGTCAATCTTTTTTAATATTAAGCAGATGAGCAATACTGGGTATGCTCTCCCCCTGAAAGGAGGAGGTAGGCGACATAAGCGCGCCTGTTGACATAAATAGGATATTTTTAAACTGACCTTCCTCAAAACGGTGCATAATAAAGGAGCAAAGCACCGACGCACTGCAGCCGCAGCCCGAGCCGCCCGCGTGAACATCCTGTTTTTCGCGGTCAAAAATTATCAGCCCGCAATCACTGTGACGGCATCTGATATCTATGCCTTCTCTTTCAAGCAGCTCATAAAGCAGATTTGTGCCGACATAGCCTAAATCCCCCGTATAAATAACGTCGTAATCCTCGGGTTTTGTCCCCGTATCGCTGAAATACTTCTTTATGGTGCTCGCTGCGGCGGGTGCCATTGCCGCACCCATATTGTTTATATCCTTAATTCCGTAATCCTCGATTTCGCCGAAGGTGACCGAATTGATATAGGGCTTTCCCTCTCCTCTGCCTAAAACAAGCGCTCCCGAGCCTGTGACCGTCCATTGAGCGGTGGGGGTGCGCTGTGAGCCGTAGTTAAGCGGAAAGCGGTACTGCCGCTCCGCCGAGCAGAAATGCGAAGAGGTCACGGCAACCGCTTTTTCCGCCGCACCGCTGTCTACAAATATAGATGCAAGCCCCGTAGACAATGCCATTGTAGAGCAGGCACCGTAAAGACCGATAAAGGGTATTCCAAACTCTCTTAAACCGAATGAACTTCCGATACATTGATTTAAAAGATCGCCCGCGAAAATGTTATCAATATCGCTGTCCTTGAAGCCGCCCTTGTCGAGCGCTGTCTGCACGGCGGTCTTTTGAAGCTTGCTTTCCGCCTTTTCAAAGGTCTTTTCGCCGAAAAAGCTGTCGATTGTGTAGGCATCAAACTCGTTTGAGAGGGGTCCTTCGTGTTCCTTTTTCCCGACAACCGAGCCGTAGCTTAATATTGTCGGCTTGTTTTCAAAAATAATCGTGCGTTTGCCTTTTCTTTTCATTCTTATGCCCCCTAAAACAAGCCGACTATATAAAGTATTAATCCGTAAATAACCGAGGCAGTAACGCCGAAGACCAGCACAGGCCCTGCTATTGTGAACATTTTTGCGCCGAGTCCCAACACCTGACCCTCGCTTTTAAATTCAATTGCGGGCGATACAATCGCGTTTGCGAAGCCCGTTATCGGAACTAAAGTGCCCGCGCCCGCGTGCTTGGCTATCTTGTCAAATAGCTTTAAGCCCGTAAGCAGGGCGGCGATAAATACGAGGGTTGACGGCACAGCCATTTTTACCACCTTTTCAGGCAGTCCGAGCGCGTTGTACCACTCCATAAAAAGCTGACCTATTACGCAGATAAGCCCGCCTATCACATAAGCACAGACAAAATCCTTAATTTTCGGTGAGGGCGGAGACTGCTTTTCCGCCATTTTTCCGTATTCTTCATTGCTTGGACGCATAAAAAATTCCTCCCTTTTCTGCTATTCTTTGCAAAAAAGAGAGGAGTTATTCAAAATTAAATTTTACAGCTTTTCAATTGTCTGCATAAGGTAATCGCCGAACTGCGAGCAGGTCGCGCCGTCCTCGTGTCCCGTGATTACATACTTCTTTTCAACCTCGGTGCAGATGTGCAGAGCCTCGTTAAGCTTATTCGCCTTTTCGGTAAAGCCTATATGGCGCAAAAGCATTTCGGTTGCCTTGAACATACTTGTCGGGTTGGCATATGCTCCTCTGCCCGTCTCAATCATACGCGGGGCAGAACCGTGGATAGCCTCAAACATAGCGTAAACATCACCCAGATTAGCACTTCCCGCCGTGCCGACACCGCCCTGAATCTGCGCCGCCTCGTCGGTGATAATATCTCCGTAGAGGTTGGGCAGAACGAAGACCTGGAACTTGCTCCTTGTACGCTCGTTTACGAGGTTCGCGGTCATAATATCAATGTACCAGTCCTCGGCTTCGATACCCGGATAATCCTTTGCAACTTCATGGCAAAGGTCGGAGAACTTGCCGTCGGTCTTCTTCATAATATTTGCCTTTGTTACAATCGCAACGCTGGTTTTACCGTTGTTTTTCGCGTACTCAAAGGCGGCGCGGGCGATACGCTTTGTGCCCTCGTTGGTGGTGACCTTAAAATCGAAAGCCAAGGTATCGGGAATTTCAACACCGCGGCTGCCTAAAACATACTCTCCCTCGGTGTTCTCGCGGAAGAAGGTCCAGTCTATACCAAGCTCGGGTACAGCCACGGGGCGTACATTCGCATAAAGGTCAAGCTCGCGGCGCATTGCTACGTTCGCGCTCTCAAGGGTGCCTCCCTTAAGGGTGGTGGTCGGCGCTTTTAAAATAACATTACACGCCTTAATTTCCGCTAAAACATCATCGGGAATAGCCTTATTATGGGCGATACGGTTTTCGATAGTAAGTCCCTCGATAGTGCGAAGCTCGATTTTACCCGCCGCAATTTCGTCCTTTAAAATAAACTGTAAAAGCCTTTCGGACTCGGCGGAGATAATCGGCCCGATTCCGTCGCCGCCGCAGATACCGATTATGA
The DNA here is from genome assembly GCA_902496265.1 of uncultured Oscillospiraceae bacterium. GTDB lineage: Bacteria > Bacillota > Clostridia > Oscillospirales > Acutalibacteraceae > UBA737. The sequence goes on along the minus strand of CABVAD010000091.1, from coordinate 2,550 downwards.
TTTTTTGGAGCTTTGAATAATCGGTAACCCTTTTGTCCTGCTCCATTTTGCGCTCGCGCGCGATTTGCTCGGTTAAAATACTTCTGAATTGTTCAACCGCCGCGTCAATGTACTTATCCATTTTAATTGTCTCCATTCTTTGTATATTCAAGCAGTCCGCCCGCTTTAAGTATTGCCTTTTGTCTTTCTGTAAACGAGCAGGAAAGCGGGAAGCTCTCGCCCGTGGTTTCGTCCGTAAGGGTGATTTCTCCCTTATCCATACCGTCAAAAACATTTGTAAGGGTGAGCTTATCGCCCTGATTCAGTTTATCGTAATCGTCGGGGTTTTTAAAGGTAAGCGGCATAATACCCGCGTTTATAAGGTTTGCTACGTGGATTCTCGCAAAGCTCTTGGTGATAACCGCGCGAACGCCCAAATACATAGGCACAAGCGCCGCGTGCTCACGGGACGAGCCCTGACCGTAGTTACTTCCGCCGACGATGATGCTCTTGCCTAAAGCTTTCGCCCTCTCGGGGAAGGTTTCATCGCATACCCCAAAACAGAACTGAGACAAATGCGGAATATTAGAGCGGTAGGGCAAAATTTTCGCGCCCGCAGGCATAATATGGTCGGTGGTGATATTATCGCCGACCTTAAGCACTAATTCGGCGGTCAGCGAATCCTCTTGGGGTGCCGACTTCGGGAAGGGCTTAATGTTAGGTCCGCGGAGCACCTCTATATCCTTAGCCTCGTCTGGAGACGCGGGCGCAATAACCGCGCTGTCGTCAAGCTTAAAGGACTCGGGCATTTTAACCTCAATATTATCGCCTAACAGTCTCGGGTCGGTGATTTCGCCCGTTAATGCCGCCGCAACCGCGGTTTCGGGAGAAACGAGGTAAACCTGCGCGTCGGCAGTTCCGCTTCTTCCTATAAAGTTGCGGTTAAAGGTTCTGAGCGATACTCCCGCGCTATTCGGAGAAAATCCCATTCCGATACAAGGACCGCAGGCGCACTCAAGCACGCGCGCGCCGCTTGCCAGAATATCGCTCAACGCCCCGCAGTCGGCAAGCATTGAAAGCACCTGCTTAGAGCCGGGGGAAATTGAAAGGCTTACAGAGGGCGAAATGGTCTTACCCTTCAAGATAGCCGCAACCTTAAGCATATCAAAGAGGGACGAGTTAGTACAAGAGCCGATACAAACCTGATCGACCTTTGTGCCCTTTAAGGACTCAACCGTAACAACATTGTCGGGGCTGTGGGGGCAGGCAATCATCGGCTTCAATTCGTCGAGGTTAATATCGATAACCCTGTCGTAAACCGCATCGGGGTCGCTTGCAAGAGGTGTGTAATCCTCTGCTCTGCCCTCTGCCTCCAAGAACTTCTTTGTAACCTCGTCGGACGGGAAAATAGAGGTGGTAGCGCCCAGTTCCGTTCCCATATTGGTAATTGTAGCGCGCTCGGGTACCGAAAGATACTTAATACCCTCGCCGCCCCACTCGATAATAGCTCCCACGCCGCCCTTAACCGAAAGTATGCGCAGAATCTCAAGGCTTATATCCTTTGCGGTGACAAAGGGATTTAACTTGCCCGTAAGATTTACCTTAAACATCTTAGGCATCGTAATGTAATACGCGCCGCCGCCCATAGCGACCGCAACGTCAAGACCGCCCGCTCCCATCGCGAGCATACCGATACCGCCGCCTGTGGGAGTATGGCTGTCCGAGCCTATCAGGGTCTTACCCGGCTTTCCGAAGCGCTCCAAATGCACCTGATGGCAAATACCGTTACCCGGGCGGGAGAAGTAAATACCGTGCTTTTTTGCGACCGACTGAATATATCTGTGGTCATCCGCGTTTTCAAAGCCCGACTGGAGAGTATTGTGGTCGATATAAGCCACGCTCCGCTCGGTTTTAACGCGGTCAAGCCCCATTGTTTCAAACTCAAGATACGCCATTGTTCCTGTCGCGTCCTGAGTCAAGGTCTGGTCGATTTTAAGCGCAACCTCGCTGCCGACGGTCATATCACCGCTCAGCATATGCGCCTTGATGATTTTTTGTGCAATAGTTAAGCCCATTTTTTATTTATCCTTTCTTATAGTATGCTTTTTTTAACGATCGGCTCTATTGTCTCCCAAAAGCGGTCCGCAATAGCCTGCATACCAATATCGCTTGGATGATTATATCCGCCGTGGGTATCTTCCCTTTCGCGAATATCCTCAATTTTTACAAAAGCGTCGTTATATTTTTCGGCAACCGCTTCTTTTTCCGCGTCAAGAACAGGTCTTATATAAAAGCCCTGCGATATTAGGAAAAACGTATTTCCCGTATCCAAAAGATTTCTCAAATCCTCAACGGCTTTTCCGAAGGTTTTTTTATGCTCCTCTTTTGTATCGTAGGATTTATCGACGTTTGCGCCAAAGAACATAATAACTATATCGGGTTTAAATTCCGCTACCTCGGAATACGCGGCGGACGCGTCCGTACTTTCAAAATTACGCTCGTAATTCGCAACCTGAAGAATTCTCATCGCAGCGTTCGGACAGTATTTAATTATTTTTGATTTAAGTATAT
>CABVAD010000090.1 GCA_902496265.1 uncultured Oscillospiraceae bacterium | reverse complement strand
AAGTTTCAAGATTTTTAGACATTTTATAACCTTTTTCGACGCAAAATTCTTTTTATAAGGAGCAAGCAATGAAAAGCTTTACCGTGACAAAAAACGACGCGTCAAAGCGTCTTGATAAATTTATAACTCAAAACTGCCCTATGCTCCCTTCTGCTCTTATGTTCAAATACATAAGAACCAAAAGGATAAAGGTCAACGGCAAGCGTGCGGAAATAAGCACGCGGCTCAACGTCGGGGATACGGTAGAGGCTTATATTAACGATGAGTTTTTTGTCTCAAAGCAACCGAAATACGACTTTTTATCCGCTCCGCCGAAGCTTAATATTGTATACGAGGACGAAAACATTCTGTTAGCTGATAAAAAGCAGGGACTTCTTGTTCACCCCGATAAAAACGAATACAACGACACTCTTATCGCAAGAATACAGCATTATCTGTACGATAAAGGCGAGTACAACCCCGAAGAGGAAAACAGCTTCCGCCCCGCCCTTGCAAACCGCATTGACCGCAACACGGGCGGAATAGTAATCGCCGCTAAAAACGCCGAGGCGCTTAAAATCCTTTGCGACAAGATTAAATACCGTGAAATAGAGAAAAAGTATCTTGCGGTAATTCACGGTATCCCCGAAAAGAAAACCGCTCTTTTAGAGGGCTTTCTCCTAAAAAACGAGGATAAAAACAAGGTCTTCCTAAAAAGCCGTAAAACCGAGGATTCCCGCACCGTAAAAACAAAATACACACTGCTTGAGAGCAAAAACGGGCTTTCGCTTATCGAGGTTGAGCTGCTTACGGGGCGCACCCACCAGATAAGGGCGCATATGGCGTCTGTCGGCCACCCGCTTTTAGGCGACGGAAAATACGGCAGACTTGCCGCCGATAAAAAGCTGGGCTTTGACAAACAGGCGCTTTATTCCTACAGCTTGAAATTTGACTTTAAAACCGACGCGGGAATATTAAACTATTTAAACGGAAAACGCTTTACCGTAAACGAGGTTTGGTTTGCGGATAAGCTTTTCTCAGACGGCTACCGCAGACTTTTGGAAAAATGAATATTAAATACGGCACAGCGCCGTCCTCATCAAACGCAGGGACGGCGCTGTGTCTTAATTTTTATATGTTCTGCTTTTTAATTCCGAAAATCATTCTTAAAATACCGCTTAAAAACCTCGGACTTTTGACTAAAACTACCTTCATAAGAAAACCTCCGATAATTGTATTGTCAGCAGCGCCAACAGGAAATTCCGAGTATTATTACCCAGACCGCGAGTATCGCCACCAAAAATTTAGGAGGGCAAAAGCAGCTTATAAGCAGCCCCAAGGCAAAAGTAAGCCCGATAGCTCCCTTATTGAAATTGAAGCGTTTGCGCATTTCGTTCCCTCCTTACAGTATCAGTATATTGAGAAAACGAAAAAATGTTACAGTTATCTGTGTTTTTGGGCGTTCCAGGGCTTTAAATCCTTTAATTCTCCGAATAACGCAACATACGATTTATGGCGGCTTTCCGCAATTTCGCCGTTTTTTACCGCCTCTATTACATTACAGCCCTTTTCAACCGTATGGGTGCAGTTAGTAAAGCGGCAACCGTCCGCGTACTGCTTTAAGTCGCGGAAGCAATATATAAGGCTTTCCTTAAGCTCATAATCCGCACATTCATATTCAAGGGAGGAAAAGCCGGGGGTATCGGCGACATAGCCTCCGCCCTGCAAGGCAAACAGCTCTGTATGGCGGGTGGTGTGCCTGCCTCTGCCCAGCTTGTCGCTGACAGTGCCGGTTTTAAGCCCTAAATCGCCTAAAAGAGCATTGAGAATACTTGATTTGCCCACTCCCGAATTGCCCGTAAAGGCGCTGACAGAGTTTTTAAGCTCGTTTTTGAGGGCTTCTATCCCCTCACCGCTTTCGGCGGACACCGTAAAAGCCTTAAAGCCCGCTGTTTTGTAAAGCCGTTCCCAGTCTTCAAAGCCGCCTATATCGCATTTATTAAATACAATTATGGGCTCAATTTTCTTAAATTCGGCGACTGCGGTAAGCTTGTCGATAATATAGGCGTTCGGCGCGGGCTTCTCATAGGAGGAGACGATAAAAAGCTTGTCAATATTCGCAACAGGAGGTCTTGAAAGCAGATTCTTACGCGGCAAAACCGCGGTGACCACGCCCTTGTCCTCCTCGGTTTTTCGGAACTCCGCTTTATCTCCGACCAAAGGGGAAACTCCGCTTTCGCGGAAGCTTCCCCTTGCCTTACATTCATAGGTTTTTTCACCGTCGGAAACATAGTAAAAGCCCGAAATCGCCTTTATAATTATTCCGTTCATTATCAGTCCAAAGTGCCCGTTGAGCTACCCGTACTGCTATCGGGCTCGTCGGTTTCCATTTCAAGATAATCGTAAATTGCCTTTTGGCCTGTGGGTCTGCCTGTCTTGAAATTCATAGTAAATTCCGAATATGCAAAATATTTGTCCTTATCGGTAGTAATCTTAACCGTATATTTAACGGTTTCGGATTTAGAAGATATTGACTTAAAGGTATATTCTGTTCTGCTCGAATCAATTTTATTACTTTCCGCCACCATACCGTTTGAATCCCAGAGCGAGACATAATATGTGCTTACGGGGCAAATTTCCTCGCCGAGCAAATCAACCGTAACGTCAAGCGTTACTCCGTTGCTGACATATATGGTAACGGTCGAGCCCTCGGGTATCTTTGAAGAGCCTGTGTCCGGCTCCTGCTTTACGACATAGCCGACAGGATAATACTTATCCTCCGAGGTAATTGTTATTTCCTTAACCTCGGGAACAAGCTTTTTATCCTTTAGCTCCTTTTCGGCGTCCGCCTGCTTCATTCCGACAACAGAAGGAACTGAAATGTTTTCAACCGATTTTCCGCTGCTTACATAGACCGTAATCTTGGCGTTTTCCTCGACCACCTCGGTGCGCTGCGGGTCGGTTTTAATAACAAGTCCCTTTTCAACGTCCTCGCTGGGCATTTCGGTAACAACAGGCTCAAAACCGGCGGCTTTAAGCTCCGAAACCGCGGCGGATTCTGTTTTACCGTAAACGTCGGGAACCTTTTTGGTGGACTGACCCTTACTTACATAAAGTGTAATAGACGCGCCCTTTTTAAGCTTCTGCCCCTCCGCCTTTGACTGCTCGTAAACATAACCGTAGGCGTAATCCGCATTGGACTGCCATTCCTGCTCAAATTTAAAGTTATCGGTATATTCCTTATTGGCCGTAATTTCCTCAACGGTTTTACCCACGAAATTCGGACAGGTAAGCTCCGCGCCCGTGCCCGACAGAAGCTTCGGAACAAAAATCGCGGCGAGTATTACTATTGCAATAACAAGGGTAACCGCTATTCCCGCAAGAATAGGAATCATATTGTTCTTTTCCTTGACCTCTTTTTCCGCCTCGCGGTCGTCAATCTTAACGCTGTCGTAATCGAAATTAGAGGGAACAAACTTTGTGGGAGAATCGTCCACAAAATAGGAATAGTCGAAGGTAATCGACGGATCCTTTCTGAACTGACCGAGGTCGCAGAGCATTTCCGCCGCCGACTGATAACGGCGCTCGGGGTTCTTCTGCATTGCGTGCATAGTTATCTGCTCAAGACCCAAAGGAATAGAGCCGTTTATCTCGGTCGGGAGCTGCGGGTCGCGCTGAAGCTGCATTATAGCGACCGAAACAGCGCTTTCCGCCTGGAACGGAAGCTGACCCGTAAGCATTTCGTAAAGCATAACGCCTACAGAGTAAATGTCGGCTTTTTCGTCGGTGCGCTCGCCCCGTGCCTGCTCGGGGCTGATATAATGGACAGAGCCTATCGCCTTGTCGGTTATGGTGCGCTGCTCGCTCCTTGAGAAGCGCGCGATACCGAAGTCGGTAACCTTTATCGTACCGTCGGGAAGCACCATAATGTTCTGCGGCTTAACATCCCTGTGAACAATGCCCTTGTCGTGCGCGTGCTGAAGACCCTTTAAAATCTGAATTGTGAAATGCACTGCGTCCTTCCAGCGAAGACTGCCCTCACGCTCAATATACTCCTTAAGGGTGATTCCGTCGATGTACTCCATTACGATATACTGAATAAGGTCACCGAAGCTAACGTCGTACACCTTAACAATATTCGGGTGGGAGAGCATTGCGATAGCCTTGGACTCGTTCTTAAAGCGGCGTACAAATTCCTCGTTGGAGATAAACTCCTCCTTGAGAATTTTTACCGCAACCGTGCGGTTTTCCTGATTGTCATATGCCTTATAGACAACCGCCATACCGCCGACGCCGATAATCTCCTTAATCTCGTATCTGCCGTCAAGTCGTTTTCCTACAAATTTATCCATAAGTCTTTTCCTTTCTACTCGGTAAGTGTGACAACTGTTATATTATCGCCGCCGCCGTTATGATTGGCTTTTTCCACAAGAGCCTCGGGCACGGCGGAAATATCCGTGTTTTTAAAAATGCTTAAAATATCGCTATCTTCAAGGTAATTGCTGAGCCCGTCGGTACATAACAGCAAAGTATCTCCGCTGTTAAGCTTGATAACGGCACTGTCCGCCGTAACGGTCCCTTCTGCGCCTATCGCCCTTGTAATAACGTTCTTTCGGGGGTGGTACTTAGCGTCCTCGGGCGTAATTTTTCCGCTCTCGATAAGCGACTGCACAACCGAATGGTCGCGGGTCAGCTGTTTTATTTCCCCGTTTATAAGGTAAATTCTGCTGTCGCCCACATTCGCTATCACCGCTTCGCTATCCCTTATAAGTGCGATAACCGCGGTAGTCCCCATTCCCGAAAGCGCCTGTTCGCTCGCCGACATATCAAAAAGCTCGATATTCGCGCTCGTCACCGCGTTTCGGACGGTTTTTTCAAGCTCTGTTATATCCATACCGTCCCTGTAAGACCTGATAATATACTCCGAAATGTGCCTGACAGCATTTTCGCTCGCAACATTTCCCGCGTTTGCACCGCCCATTCCGTCGCATACAACCGCAAAAGCCGTGTTTTCGGAGATGTGTCCCGCAAAATATGAGTCCTGATTATCGGTTCTTATGCGTCCTTTATCGGTTTTACTGAATATTTTCACTGTTTTCCCCCTCCTTTGCGCGTTTTCTTAACTGACCGCAGGAAGCGTCAATATCCGCTCCCAGCGTTCTTCTGACCGTAGCGTTTAC
>CABVAD010000089.1 GCA_902496265.1 uncultured Oscillospiraceae bacterium | reverse complement strand
AATTTATTGATTTAGTTTTGATTGTATTTATCAAACGGATGAAAGGTAATGATTATAATATGGAAAATTTAAAGCAAGAAAATGCACGCATAGGTATTTTTGCCGTGGCGCATGCCACCTATTGGGAGCAGTTTGAGGGACTGTATGAGTCGATTATGGGCTATCACAGGGATTTTTGCAATAAGGTAAGCTCAAACGGAGTAACGGTCATTGATTTCGGTATGGTTGATTCTTCTGAAAAATCATATGAAACGCTTGAAAAAATGAAGGGCGAGAGACTTGACCTTATCTTTTGCAATATGGTAACCTACGCCACCTCAAGCGTTTTCGCACCCATTATGCGGGACATCGGTTTGCCTGTGGTTTTAGCAGCGCTTCAGCCGCTTCCGGCAATGGATTACGACAGGGCGTGTACATATATGCAGCTTGAAAACGATAATATCTGCTCGGTTGCGGAATTTACCGGCGTAGCGATTCGTTTTGGCAAAAGGGTAGAGGACGTTATTATCGGCTGTCTGTATAATGATGAGCAGGCGGATAAGGAGGTTGCCGAGTGGTGCGGTATTGCAAATGTACTCCACAGCTTAAAGGGTGCCCGTATGGGACTTATGGGACATGTGCTTGAGGCGATGTACGATATGCACGCCGACCCGACGGCAGTTTCCGCGGCGTTCGGTGTTCACGTTCCGCTTTTAGAACCGTCCGCTCTTCTTGATACGGTACACGAGGTGACCGACGAGGAAATAGAGCTTAAAAAGGCGGAAATTTGCGAAAAATTCGATATGCCCGACCCTGTGAGCGACCCTGTTACCGTAAAGCTTACCGAAACGGATTTATACAACTCCGCAAAATGCGCGGCGGCACTCGAACGCTTTGTTAAAAAGAATAACCTTACGGGACTTGCCTATTATTACGAGGGCAGCCCCGATTCTGAAATGCGTACCGTAATTTCCTCGCTGATTTTAGGCAATTCGCTCCTTATAGGCGAGGGCTTTCCGATGTGCGGCGAGTTCGATATAAAAACCTGCATAGCAATGCTCATTATGGATAGGCTGGGAATAGGCGGCAGCTTTGCGGAGCTTCATCCCTTTGATTTTAACGAAAACTGTATCCTTATAGGCCACGACGGTCCGCACCATATCAAAATTGCCGAGGGCAAGCCTGTTGTGCGCAGTCTGCTTAAATATCACGGCAAGGAGGGGTGCGGCGCCTCGATTGAATTTAAGCTTAAAGAGGGACCGATTACAATGCTGGGCATTACTCAGGACGCGAACGGTCACTTTAAATTCATTATCGGAGAAGGAGAGTCCCAGCACGGCCCCATTCCGCCGACGGGAAACACCAACACCCGTGCGGTATTCGAGCCGTCAACCAAAGATTTTATAAAGCGTTGGGTAATGGCGGGGCCGACCCATCACTATGCGCTGGGTATCGGTCACCACGCCGAAACAATTAAAAAGATCGCTGATATTTTAGGTATTGAAGCGGTAATAATAAGATAATTTTCCGCTAAAGGTGGTTGCATGCTTGATATTATAAGAAACCCCGATGATATTATAATAAGAACCGACTCGGGTGAGTATAGCTCAGGGAAAACCGACATCAGGATTCGTTTTGAGATAAGAGAGGATAAGCTTAAGCTGTATTTAAAAGCAGATAAGGAATATCCGCGATTTATTATACTTCGATGGAATCAAAAAGCCGATAGACCCTGTCGGGTCTTTGGAGATCGATGGGAACGCTCCTACGGTGATTTAATGTGGACGGGAATAGACCCCGAAAGATTTATGCCGTGGTATTTTCTTGTGACCGACGGCGAAAGCACAAGCGGCTGCGGAGTTGCGGTACGCCCTAACAGCTTTGTTTGCTTTGAATACGATGCAAGCGGAATAACCGCCTGGGTTGATGTGCGAAACGGGGATATGGGTGTGCGGCTTCACGGCAGAGAACTGCTTGCCGCAACCTTTGTTTGTGAAACATATAAGGGCATTTCTTCTTTTGCGGCGGCACAAAAATTCTGCGCTTTAATGTCGCCTGACCCGATATTGCCCAAAGCCCCCGTATATGGCGGAAACAACTGGTATTACGCATATGGCAAATTTACCCGCGAGGGGCTTATTAACGATGTCAGGCTTATGGCGGAGCTGTCGTCAGGGCTTGAAAATCCGCCGTTTATGGTTATAGACGACGGCTGGTCGGTTGAACGTTGCTCGGGTCCTTGGATACCTAAAGCGGAATTTGGGGATATGGGCGGGCTCGCCGACGAATTTAAGGCGAACGGCGTGAAACCGGGTATCTGGATTCGCCTGCTCCACAACAAACAGCTTGAAAGGGAGCGTCCCGATTGGTGTATAAAACGCGGGGAACGGCACGGCGCGCTTGACCCGACGGTTCCTGAAGTCAAGGATGAAATCGTCACCTGTCTTCGACGTGTAAAAAACTGGGGCTTTGAGCTTTTAAAGCACGATTTTACTACCTATGATTTATTCGGAACGCTCGGCTGTTTTTTAAACGGCTCGATTACAAACGATTCGGACTGGCATTTTAAAGACAGAACCAAAACCAACGCCGAGATTGTATCAGAGCTTTACAGTCTTATCCGCAAGGAAACCGAGGGTATGGTATTAATCGGTTGCAATACGGTTTCGCACCTGTGCGCGGGGTTGGTTGAAATTAACCGAATAGGGGACGATACAAGCGGTAAAAGCTGGAACAGAAACAGGGCAGTCGGAGTTAACACTCTTGCATTCCGTTTGTCGCAAAACCGCCGTTTTTATATGGTTGACGCAGACTGCGTGGGTATTTTAGGCAAAAATATTCCGTGGGAGCTTAACCGACAGTGGCTCGACCTTTTAGCAAAAAGCGGCTCGCCTTTGTTTGTTTCCTGCGACCCCGATTCCGCCGACAATACCGTTAAAAGGGATTTAAAGGCAGCGTTTGCGCTTTCTTCTTGTCAAGCAGATACGGCAGAGCCACTTGACTGGGAATATAATAAAAACCCCTGCAAATGGTTCATAAACGGCACAGAAACCGAATATGACTGGATAAAAGAGTCGTATCCGCCCTTGCTTAAGGCTTATCCGCCGAATACTGATAATATCATTGACTGATATTTCAGGTATATATTAAGGAGTTTTCAAGTTGAAAAAGTACATAAATGAAAAATTTCCCCATATTACCCACGGCGGAGATTATAACCCCGACCAATGGCAGGATTGCCCCGAAATTCTAAGTGAAGATATGCGGCTCATGAAGCTTGCAAACTGCAATGAAATGACGCTTGGGATTTTTGCCTGGACCGCCTTAGAGCCCGAGGAGGGCAGATACGATTTCTCATTTATGGATAAAGCGATGGACGAAATTTATAGGGCGGGCGGCAGGGTTGTGCTTGCAACTCCCAGCGGCGCTCGACCCGCTTGGCTTGCACAAAAATATCCTGAGGTTTTGCGGGTAAGGAATAACGGCGTAAGAAATCATTTCGGCGGCCGTCACAATCATTGCTACACCTCCGAGATATACCGTGAAAAGGTAACTGAAATAGACAGAAAAATAGCTGAACGCTATAAAGACCACCCCGCGCTTTTTGCATGGCATATTTCAAATGAGTTCGGCGGGGAATGTTATTGTCCGAAATGTCAGGCGGAGTTCAGGGAATGGCTCAAGAAAAAATACGGAACTCTCGACAGGCTCAATAAGGCTTGGTGGACGGCCTTCTGGTCGCACACATACACCGATTGGGAGCAGATAGAGGCTCCGTCTCCGCCGGGGGAGACCTGCACCCACGGACTTAATCTTGATTGGAAACGTTTTGTTACCGAGCAAACCACAGATTTTATGAATACGGAAATAGCGGCGGTAAAGGCGTTTACACCCGATATACCTGTAACTACAAACTTTATGAATTTTTACCCGGGACTTGATTACCGCGTAATGGCAAAATCGCTTGATTTTATATCAAACGACCTTTATCCCGAGTGGCGCGGGGAGGAGAAAAACGATATTGAAGTCGCTAAGGACGCGGGCTTGTGCCACGATTTAATGCGCTCCTTAAAGGGAAAACCGTTTATGCTTATGGAAAACACTCCGAGCCTAATTAATTGGAGACAAATCAATAAGCCAAAGCGTCCGGGAGTACACGAGCTTACTGCAATGCAGACGATTGCGCACGGCGGCGACGCAGTGCAGTATTTTCAGTGGAGAAAGAGCCGCGGCTGTTCCGAAAAATTTCACGGTGCCGTGGTCGACCATTGCGGAAGTGAAAATACCCGTGTATTTAAGGAGATTGCCCATTTAGGCGCGCGTCTTAAAAAAATGGAAGGCATAGCGGGTACTTTGACCGAGTCAAATGCGGCTATTCTTTACGATTGGACGAACAGCTGGGCATTAGCGGACGCCTGCGGATTCAATTCGTGCGACAAAAAGCTGTATAAAACCGTTGTAAGCTTTTATTCTCCGCTCTGGGAAAGGGGAATTGATACAGACATTATTAGCTGTGAAGACGGTTTTGAAAAATATAAGCTTATTATCGCGCCTATGTTCTACAGCGTAAGCGAGGAGCTTGCGGATAAGCTGGAGCGATTTGTAAAAAGGGGCGGCACATTGCTCGCAACCTATATGACAGGAATGGTTGACGAAAACGATCTCTGCTATTTAGGCGGATTCCCCTGCGGAAAGCTTAAGGACGTTTTCGGTATTTGGAATGAAGAAATAGATTCGCTTTATCCCGAGGAAAAAAACAGAGTAGTCTTAAATGACGGAACAGCCCTTACCGCCGTCGATTACTGCGAAGTTATTCACAGTAGGACAGCGGAGGTATTAGCAAAATATGACAGCGATTATTATAAAGGCTTGCCTGCCGCGACCGTTAATAAATACGGCGCAGGAAAAGCCTATTATATCGCATTCAGGGACGAGGGAGATTATACAGATAAGCTTATCGGCGACCTTATTAAGGAAACGGGGATTGGCTCGGGCTTTGACGGTGAATTGCCTGACGGAGTAACCGCGCACACCCGAACCGACGGTGAAAAGCTCTTTGTCTTTTTACAGAATTTCTCTTACTCGTCTCGGAAACTCAAGACCGAAAAAAACTGGACTGTATATGAAACAGGAGAAGCTTTATCGGGAGTATTTGATGTTATGCCGTTGCAGACGCTTGTTCTGTGCAAAAATATTCAGTAAAGGTAAGCGGATTTCAATTTTTTTATTCTCAGCAATTTCGGTATTGTAAATCGCCTGT
>CABVAD010000088.1 GCA_902496265.1 uncultured Oscillospiraceae bacterium | reverse complement strand
ATAATATAAATGTTAAATAAATACCGCATTGAGCAATGATGTTCGGTGATGTCAGGGGGCTTTTGTCCCCTTTTAGGCGTCGGCGGACGTTTTTTGTTTTAGGCTTTCTGAAAAGCGAAAAACACAAGGAGGTACGGCAATGTATTCATACGATGAGGTGATGACCTTTGTCGAGGAGGAGGACGTCAAGTTTATAAGGCTTGCTTTCTGCGACGCGCACGGCAGGCAGAAAAATATATCGATAATGCCGCTTGAATTAAAGCGCGCCTTTACGGAGGGGATTTCCTTTGACGCTTCGGCGATTTCGGGCTTCGGCGACGTGGTAAAATCGGATTTATTTCTTCATCCCGACCCGTCTACCTTGTCGGTACTGCCGTGGCGTCCCTCAAACGGCAGGGTCATAAGAATGTTCTGCGATATTAAGTATCCCGACGGTAGAAGATATGAAAAGGACGGCCGTTATATTTTAAAGAACGCGATAGAGACGGCTAAAAAAGCGGGTATTTCCTGCTTTTTCGGCGCGGAGTTTGAGTTTTATCTCTTTAAGCTTGACGATAACGGAAACCCGACGGGAGAAACCTTTGACAAGGCGGGTTATATGGATATAGCCCCCGACGACAAGGGGGAGAACGTGCGCCGTGAAATCTGCTTTAATCTGCTTGAAATGGGCATTTCTCCCGAAAGCTCCCACCACGAGGAGGGACCAGGACAGAACGAGATTGATTTTCGCTACAGCGGGGCGTTAAGCGCCGCCGACAACGCGGTTACCTTTAAATCGGTCGTTCAGACCATCGCCCGCCGAAACGGGCTTTTTGCCGATTTTTCGCCCAAGCCCTTAATGCACGAAAGCGGCAACGGACTTCATATAAATGTATCGATTAAATCTGATGACGGCAGAGACTTAAACGACAGCTTTATGGCGGGAATACTCGACCACGCGGTTGAAATGACGGCATTTTTAAACCCCGTTAAGGAGTCATATAAGCGTTTAGGGGAGAAAAAAGCGCCTAAATACGTCACCTGGTCGCCCGAAAACCGTTCACAGCTGATAAGGATTCCCGCGGTGAAATCCTCCGATAAGAAGCGCATTGAGCTGCGCTCTCCCGACCCGTGCGCAAATCCGTATATTGCCTATGCTCTTATTATTTACGCGGGGCTTGACGGAATAAAAAGGGGACTGACGGCGGGCGAGCCTAACAACGAAAATTTATTTACGGCGGAGAGCGCCGTAACAGACGGGCTTGTAAGCCTGCCTGATACGGTGGAAAAAGCCAAAAGCATCGCTCGGCACAGCGAATTTATCAGGTCGGTTTTGCCCGAGGGATATACCGATATACTTTAGAGTATGGAATAAAATTACCTGTTTAATGTATAAGGGGGCGAACGGGTGTACGGCGATAAAGACGGTTTAAGCGTGCTTATTGTATCAGCTTCTCATAAGGCGGAGGATTATCTGCGCGACATTTTAAGCGGCGGCTCGTTCGCGCCGATAGCGTCGGCTAAAAGTGTTTCCGAGGCGAAACGTATGCAGCTTGAAAATCAGTATGATATTGTGATAATCAACACGCCCCTGCCTGATGATTTCGGCATTGAGTTTGCCGAGCAGCTATGCGAGGACAGCTCTGTGGGGGTTCTTCTCTTTGTTAAAAACGAGCTTTTCGAGCAGGTCAGCTGCAGGGTCGAGAATTACGGAGTTTTAACCTTTTCGCGGCCCGGCTCAAGGCAGTCGATTACTCAGGCGGTACGCCTTACAGCGGCGACCCATAACCGCCTTGCCGCGTTTGAAAGGAAGGCAGTCAAGCTTGAGGCTAAAATGAAGGAAATAAGGCTTATCAACCGCGCAAAATGGCTGCTTATAGACCGATTTAATATGAGCGAGGCGGAGGCGCACAAATATATTGAAAAAACCGCAATGGATAATTGCGTAAAGCGCGGCGAAATTGCCGAAAATATTATAAGGACATACGAAAGTTAGGAAGAGGTCAAAAGGGTATGGAGAATTCGTTAAAGAAAACCAAATTTATTTTCGTTACGGGAGGAGTTGTTTCGGGACTCGGCAAGGGTATAACCGCCGCCTCGCTCGGCCGCCTTTTAAAGGCGCGGGGCTTAAAGGTTGCGGCGCAAAAGTTAGACCCTTATATTAATGTAGACCCCGGTACAATGAGTCCCTATCAGCATGGCGAGGTTTACGTCACCGAGGACGGCGCGGAAACCGACCTTGACCTAGGACATTACGAAAGATTTATCGACGAGGACCTTAATAAATTTTCCAACCTTACGACAGGCAAGGTCTACTGGAACGTCCTTAATAAGGAGCGCCGCGGCGAGTATTTGGGCGAGACGGTGCAGGTTATCCCGCATATCACCAATGAGATTAAGGAGTTTATTTACAGCGTGGGTAAAAAGACCAACGCCGACGTGGTTATTACCGAGATAGGCGGCACGACGGGCGATATTGAAAGCCAGCCGTTTTTGGAGGCTATACGTCAGGTCGGACTTGAGGTTGGCAGAGAAAACTCCCTTTATATCCACGTTACCTTAGTTCCCTTCCTTCGCGGCTCGGACGAGCATAAAACCAAGCCCACCCAGCACTCGGTCAAGGAGCTGCAGGGAATGGGTATTAACCCGAACATAATAGTGCTTCGCTGTGACGAGCCGCTGGAGGATAATATATTTAAGAAAATTTCCCTTTTCTGCAACGTAAAGCCCGACTGCGTTATCGAGAATATCACCATTCCCGTGCTTTACGAAGCGCCGATAATGCTTGAAAAGAATCATTTTTCGGATATTGTATTAAGGGAGCTGGGCATCAACGCCTCAGAACCCGACCTTACCGACTGGAACGAGATGTTAGAGCGGATTAAAAACCGTAATAAGAAGGTTACAATAGGGCTTGTCGGGAAATATGTTCAGCTTCACGATGCTTATCTGTCGGTCGCGGAGGCTCTGCGCCACGCGGGCTACGTTTACGGCGCGAGGGTGCAGATTAAATGGATTGATTCCGAGACTATCACCAATGATAACGTTGCGGAGATCCTTGCCGGCTGTGACGGACTTTTAGTGCCGGGCGGCTTCGGCAACCGCGGAATTGAGGGCAAAATAGCAACCGCGCACTATGCGAGGACAAACAATGTGCCGTATCTCGGCATCTGTCTCGGTATGCAGATTGCGGTTATCGAGTTTGCGCGCTATGTATGCGGACTGACTGACGCTAACTCAGGCGAGTTCGACGAAAATTCAAACAATAAGGTAATAGATTTTATGCCCGACCAGAACGCCGAAATTAACAAGGGCGGCACGTTGCGGCTTGGCGCATACCCCTGTAAAATCGTTTCGGGAACAAAGATGGAGGAGTGCTACAAGGCATCCGAAATCAGCGAGCGCCACCGCCACCGCTACGAGTTTAACAATGATTACCGCGATATGATGACCGAAAAGGGTCTTGTTATAAGCGGTACTTCGCCCGACGGGCATATTGTTGAAACGGTGGAAATCCCCGAAAACAAATTTTATGTCGGCGTTCAGTTCCACCCTGAATTTAAGTCGCGCCCCAATAAAGCCCACCCGCTCTTTATGGGACTTATACGGGCGGCGCTTGATTTGCAGGCAAAGCAGTAAAAGCTTAATTTAAGAAAGCCCTTAAAGCTTGGCGTTTAAGCTCGCTAAGCTTTAAGGGCTGTTTAATTTAGGCTGACGGGAGTCAAACCGTAACGGATTCGACTCTCGTCAGCCTAAGGGTTACCTTTTATCGCCTAAAAAGAACAGTGCTAAGGTTCCCGGACCTGAGTGCGCGCCGATAACGGGACCTATCGCGTTTATCTGAATTTCCTTGGGTGAAAACTCCTTTTCCACCATTTTCTTAAGGGCGAGAGCGTCCTCCACACAGTCGCCGTGGCTTATAAACACGGTCTGCTCCGACGGATTAACCGCGCTTTCCTTCATATGCGTGAAGAGACTTTCAATAGAAGCCTTGCGCCCGCGCACCTTGCCGACATTGATCAGGTGACCTTCGTCGTCAACGTGGAGTATGGGTTTAATGTTAAGCATAGTGCCCACGAGAGCGGTAGTTGCGGAAACCCTGCCGCCGCGCTTCAGGTGATTAAGGTCATCAACCGTGAACCAATGGCAAAGGTTAAGCTTGTTTTGCTCTACGAAATCGCGAACCTCCTCGATTGTCGCCCCGTTCTTTTTCTTACCCGCGGCTAAGTAAACAATAAGACCCTGTCCCATAGAGGCGGCGAGAGTATCAACGCAGTATATTTTACTGTCGGGATATTTTTGCATCAGCTCTTCCGCGGCAATGGTGCTTGCGTGGTAGGTGCTGCTCAGTCCCGAGGAAAACGCGAGGTAAAGTATGTCCTTACCCTCTTTAAGCGCGCCCTCGAAAACCGTGGTGAAAACATCGGGATTAATAGCAGAAGTAGTGGCGGTTACTCCTGCACGAAGCTTGCCGTAAAATGTTTTGGAATCAATTTCGCTGCCGTCGAGCATATTGCGGTATTCCTTGCCCTCAACGGTTAAATGCAAGGGAATAACGGCAAGCTCCGCACCGTCTGCAATAGACGGCGTAAGGTCGCAGCACGAGTCGGTTATTATGATATAGTCTTTCATTTTAATTCTCCTATACTAAAATATAAAACAGTATACAAAAATACTGCAAAATACTGCCTAAAACCACGAAAATGTGGAAAACCGAGTGCATATAGCGGTGTACGCTTCTGCCCGCTATTCCGTAAAGCACCGCGCCTACCGTGTAGGCTATTCCGCCCGCGAGCAGCCACCAAAAGCCGGGGAAGCCAATGGCGTTGATCGCTGACTTGCCTGTGAAAATTATGCACCAGCCGAGCGCCAGATAGCAGATGATTGAAAATACGTTGTATTTTTTAAGGTCGATGGCGTTAAGGGTAATGCCGAGCGCGGAAACGCCCCATACTATGCCGAATATCGTCCAGCCTAGGGCTGTGCTTTCTTTTCGCAGAGCGCAGAGCGCGCAGGGGGTATAGGTTCCCGCGATAAGTATAAAAACGGTGCAATGGTCGATTACCTGCATGACCTTTTTCGGCATTTCGGGCTTTAAGCCATGGTAGACGCTTGACATTGTATAAAGAGCTATCATCGAAAAGCCGTAAATAAATGCGCTGACTATCTGGTAAGGGTCGCCGTTTAAAAACGCCTTTACCACACAGGTCACAAGAGCGACTATGCCGAACGCTCCGCCGACTATATGGGATACCATATTAAAAATTTCTTCGCCGCGGGTGTAGTCAGGCAGCTTTCTGTCCCTCAATTTAGTTCTTTCCATTATTTTACCTCTGT
>CABVAD010000087.1 GCA_902496265.1 uncultured Oscillospiraceae bacterium | reverse complement strand
TCATATTATGGTAGTGAAGTAAATATCTTCAATATATTTTATATGGGAGGCTTTTTATATGGCAGATTTAAAAAACGGCTGCCCGCCCGAAAACGGTGCGTTCAAGGAAGCCGTATGCGTTGACGCGGGCAGAGTCTACGACTCCTGTTGTGACCGGGATTGCCTTGAGGATCTTCGCTGCTTCTTTTTACCCGAGGATCAGGCGCTTATTTGCAACGCAATCAGCGTCCGTCTGCGCTCAGCTGAGGTACTTAATGTTTTCATCGACGTAGAGCCGGTGAATTTCAACAAGGGGTTCTTTTCCTGCGACCTTACCTTCTTCTTCCTTTTGGAATTTGACGTGTTTACTGCGCCCCATTCCTGCCCGCAGTGCATAAGAGGTATATCCTCTTATTCAAAAAAGGTTATTCTTTTCGGAAGCGACGGCAATGTAAAGATATTCACAAACAAAATGAGTGACGACGAATGCTGCGACTCAAAGACCAGAAGGAGCACAAATATGCCGAAATGCGTTGTTCAGGCGGTAGACCCGATTCCGCTTTCCGCGCGTATAGGCGAAATTCACGACTGCTACGAAAACGTACGCTGTATACCGAAGAGCATATGCGACTGCATAGGCGGAAATGTGGTTACAGACCTGCATAACGGCGACCCTACGGTTTATGTAACGCTGGGACTGTTCACAATAGTACAGCTTATCAGAAATGTGCAGATGTTAATACCCGTTTACGATTTCTGTATCCCCGAAAAGCAGTGCGACGACTCGACCGACCGCCCCTGCGACACCTTCAAGAAAATTAAGTTCCCGACCGACGACTTTTTCCCGCCGCGCCCGTGCGACGAAGATTCTCACGGCTGCGGATGCGGAATGCGCGCCGAGGAACCCGAAGAAAGCGAAGCTTAAACATCAGATGTCAAAAATATCGGGACGGCTCGCACCGTCCCGATTCAGACATTGGATTTTAGATGATAGACGGCAGGAGCAAGCCCCCGCCCTACCAATATATAATTATAATTCCAGCGCGCTTATATCAAGCTTATCGAATTTAGCTAAAAATTCTTTTATACCCTCAATATCACGCTTTATTCCGCCCTTTACGTTGCTTTCAAAATTCATAGGCATAACGGGGTCGTGAACGCTGAGTCTTAACAGGAAAAAGCCGTTTTCGGTTGAAATTCTTATTCCCTCGCGGTTATCTTCGGCAATTTCGTAATCAGGACGGGTTTTCGCATAATCTTCAAGCTCGGCTATAACCCTCTGCCCGTAAGCTTTAAAGTCGGAATCCAAAATATTAAAGCGCACCTCAAGCTCCTCGGCGGGCATTTTCAGCGGTTCAAGAATTTTTTCAATATCCTTTCCCCGAGCTAATTCAATAACTATTTTGGTAACAAGGTACGCCCCGTCGTCAAGGAAATAGTTTTCCCTTAACGCCGCGTGACCCGAGGTTTCAATGGCAAGCGGGCAGTCTATTCCCTTTTCGCACAGCTCTTCCGCCTTATTTATTACATTTTTATAGCCCCTGCGGTAGCGGTAGTGAACGCCGCCCAAGGTGTTTTCGATATACTCTTTAAGCCCGTCGCTTGTGACCGAGTCGGTGACGACGGTAATTCCCTTTTTGCCGTCCGCCGCCATATACGCGGAAAGAGCAATAAGTCGGTTGCGGTTTATTTCCTTTCCGTCCGAGCCAACACAGCCCGCGCGGTCAACGTCGGTATCGAATATTATTCCGAGGTCCGCTTTATTCGCCTTGACCGCGTTACATATGCTCTCCATAGCCTGCTCGTTTTCGGGATTCGGTATGTGGTTAGGAAACATACCGTCAGGCTCTAAGAACTGACTGCCGCTTGTGTCCGCCCCGAGTTTTTCTAAAACGTCGCTTGCGTAAAAGCCTCCCGCGCCGTTGCCCGCGTCGACGATTATTTTGTAGCCGCTAAGCGGCTTTTCTTCCTCGGTTTTTCCTACCGCATCGCATATCATTTTGCGAAGTCTTGCGGCGTACTGTACCATATAATTACAGGGCTTAACCGTCCCCGCTTTATTGCAGATAATCTCCTCGCCGTTATCGGCAAGTCTTACTATTTCCTCAATATCCGAGGAATCAAGCCCGCCCTCGGGGGTGAAAAACTTAAGCCCGTTGCGGTCGAAGGGGTGGTGGCTTGCAGTTATCTGAACGGCGGCGTCGGTTTTAAGGTCAACCGTCGTCATAAACATAGCGGGTGTAGAGGCAAGAGAGCAATCAAGCACGGTAACGCCCGCGTTTATGAGCGCCTCTTTCACCTTATTTGCAATCGCCTTACCCGTTATTCTTGAATCGTGACCCACCGCCACAAGCATTTCGGTCGGGTTTTTATCATATTTATTTATGTACCACACTAAAAACGCGGCGGTGATATCATAAACTGCATCAGCGGTCAGGTTTACCTCCTTACCGCCTAAATTGCTTGCGATACCTCTTATATCGGTACCGCTTTTAAGTACAGAATAGCTCATAATTTAATCTCCTTACCCAAAAAAATATCCTGCTGAAAAATAGCCTATCACAATAAGCGCGATTGCCGAAGCCGTGTAGAGCATCGCGCGGAAGAACGCGGTTTTGCCGCTTGTTTTTTTATCCTGCATAATTGCCACCTCGGGATTATTATGCCCGGAAGCCGGCAAAATTATCACATCGGAGGGAAGCCTATGACGGTGTATAAAATCGGGCGAAAAAAGCTTAAAATCACCCTTACCGACAGCGAAGTAATTTCCTTTTTCGGCACATACGAAAGACTTACTTCCGTAAGCGGCGAGGCAAGGCTCACCGTTGGACTGCTTTTAAAGAAAAGCCTTTCGGAATACGATACCGGGCTTGACGGAAATCTCCTTGTAGAGATAAGGGCAAGGGAAAACGCGGGGTGCGTTATCACAGTTTCGCCCGCCGATTCCTCCCGCCGAACCGCTAAAAGGCCGCCCGTTATGTTTGAGTTCTCCGATTCCCATGCAATGATAAACGGAACGGTTCGTCTTTACAAAAAACGCGCCTTTATTAAAAGCAGTCTTTACAAAATGCCCCGCACCTACCGCCTTATAGTCACCCCGAGCACCGAGTGCGACTTCTTCTTTATGAACGAGTTTTGCAGTCGGCAAAGCGACTCCGAAATCGAAGCGGAATACACGGCCGAGTACGGAAAGCTGATTTGCGAAAAAAATGCGGTTGAAAAAATCGGCAGAGCCTTCGTCGGATTTATCTGAACCGCTTTCCGCGGCGGAAAACGTAATTATCAAAGCCGCTGTCAGCTTCAAGGCGTTTTGCCGTGCCTAAAACCACACAGTCAAGCGGATTTGCAGCGACCGACACGGGCATACCCGTCTCCTCGGCGATAAGCTCTGCAAAGCCGCGCAAAAGCGCGCCGCCGCCCGTAAGGGTAATGCCGCGGTCGATTATATCCGCCGCAAGCTCGGGCGGGGTTTTTTCGAGGGTCAGCCTTATTGTGTCAATTATCTGGGAAATCGGGTCGGTCATAGCATTCCGCACCTCCTCGGAGGTGATGATTACGTTTTTCGGCAGACCGTCAACCTGATTCCGTCCTTTAATCTCTATTGAGGTTTCGTTTTCGTAGGGCTTTGCAGAACCTATCTCTATCTTAATCTGCTCCGCTGTGCGCTCGCCGATAAGCAGATTGTGCTTTTTGCGGACGTAGTTTATAATCGCCTCGTCAAGGTCGTCCCCCGCAATACGGACCGACTGTGCGGTAACAATATCGCCGAGTGAAATCACCGCAACCTCGCTTGTGCCGCCGCCTACGTCTACCACCATACTGCCCGCCGCGTCCCACACGGGAAGCCCCGCGCCGACCGCCGCCGCCATAGGCTCTTCCACCAAATCAACGTCGGTAGCTCCCGCCTGCTTTGCCGCGTCGTAAACCGCGCGGCTTTCAACCTCGGTCACACCTGCCGGAATACATACCACCATACGCACGCGGGAGAAAACAGAGCCCTTTAATGCCTGCCTTATAAACCTTTTAAGCATTGCCGCAGTGACATCGAAATCGGCTATAACCCCGTCCTTAAGCGGTCTTACCGCCACTATTGAGCCGGGGGTTCTGCCTATCATTTCCTTAGCCTCGGTACCTACGGCGCGCACCGCGTCGTTTCTTATATCGTAAGCCACAACCGACGGCTCGCGCATTATTATTCCCTTGCCCTTAACGCATACAAGGGTATTCGCCGTACCCAAATCCACGCCTATATCTCTCGTAAACATATAAAAACTCCCTTATATTAATCCTATCGTTTTATTATTTCCGTTTTATGCTTTTTTATTGCGGAACTACAAGCTCAATTGCGTTGTGCATATTTGAAATCACAATTTCATTTTTGCCCTCGGCGTATTCGCCGTCAAGCGTCCAGGAAAGTCCCTCTCCGCCCGTGACCGTGACCGAATCGGCAGTGAAGAACTCGATTCCCTCCTTGTCGAAATCGCGCTTTAAAATGCCGTCTATTATTGGCTGGAGCTTCAAAATATTATCGGGGTTTCTTATAAGCAGTATTTCAAACCGCCCGTCGTTAAGCTTTACAACCGATTCGTCAAACTTTACTATCCCCCCGACCGACATTGAGTTTGATACCGCCCCGAAAAGAAAATCGCCTTCCGTCTCCCGATCGGCGGTCTTGAATTTTAAATGAACGGGCTTTATATTGCCGAGACTCTTTATTCCCTCAAAAAAGTACGCCGCCTGACCGAGTACGTTTTTAACGTCCTGCGGTGCGGAATAGGAGGCGTCGGTAAACGCGCCGAAGGAGGCGGTGTAGGAAAAATACCTGTCCCCGAATTTGCCTATATCAAGCTGAATTTTTTTACCTGTGGTAATATCGGCGGCGGCTCTCGGTATGCTCCTTGCAATGCCGAGCCCCGACGACCACTCGTTAAGGGTGCCCGACGGTATATAGCCGAGGGTTAGGCGGAGTCCCGACTTCATAAGCCCTGTTATAACCTCGTTAAGCGTCCCGTCCCCGCCGCAGACGACTATTCTTTCATATTCATTTTCATTCAAGGCGGAAACGTAATCGGTCGCGTCGCCCCGCGCCCTTGTAGGATATACCGTGACGGCGTAATCGTCGGCGGAAAGAATCTCAACCACCCTTAAAAGCTCCGTACGCATTTTTGCCCTGCCCGAGCAGGGATTCACAATAAGCAAAAGTTTCTTGTTCATAGCTTCTGTCCTCTTTATCTTTAGGCTGACGAGAGCCAAACCCGTCACGCCTGACATTTGAATAATTTTGTTCGTACTTGTCTCATCACTTGTAATACGCCGGTATTGCTGCGTTCTTCGACTTCGCCCGAATCAAAATTCTTCTAAATGGCAGGTCGAAGAG
>CABVAD010000086.1 GCA_902496265.1 uncultured Oscillospiraceae bacterium | reverse complement strand
TTATTTGTAGGAATTTAGGTTTCAGGAGGAAGAAGATTTTGGATAACTCAAAAAAAAGTATGGATACGATAGTCGCCCTTGCGAAAGGCAGAGGTTTTGTATACCCCGGAAGCGAAATTTACGGCGGTCTTGCAAACTCTTGGGATTACGGCCCGTTGGGCGTTGAGTTTAAGAATAACATAAAAAAGGCGTGGCTTAAAAAGTTTGTTCAGGAGTCGCCCTATAACGTCGGACTTGACAGCGCGATTTTAATGAACCCCGAGACCTGGGTGGCTTCGGGTCACTTGGGCGGCTTTTCCGACCCGCTTATGGACTGCCGCTCCTGCAAGACAAGGCACAGAGCCGATAAGCTTATAGAGGACTATGTCGCCGAAAACGGACTTTCGGATAATCCCGCCGCTATGAGCGACGAGGAAATGATGCAGTACATTAAGGATAAGGGTATCGCCTGTCCTAACTGCGGCTCCCGCGATTTTACCGACATAAGAAAGTTTAACCTTATGTTCAAGACCTTTCAGGGCGTTACCGAGGACAGCTCCTCGACCCTTTATCTCCGCCCCGAGACTGCGCAGGGTATTTTCGTAAACTTCAAAAATATCGCCCGCACAACCCGCAAGAAGATTCCGTTCGGCGTGGCTCAGATAGGAAAATCCTTCCGCAACGAGATTACCCCCGGTAACTTTATATTCAGAATACGCGAGTTCGAGCAGATGGAGCTTGAGTTCTTCTGCAAGCCGGGCACCGACCTTTACTGGTTTGAGTACTGGCGCGGCTTCTGCAAGAAGTGGCTTTTGGACCTCGGAATGAACGAGGAGCATTTAAGACTCCGCGACCACGACAAGGATGAGCTTTGCTTCTACTCTAAGGCTACTACCGACTTTGAGTTCCTCTTCCCGTTCGGCTGGGGCGAATTATGGGGCGTTGCCGACCGTACAGATTACGATTTGACCCAGCACGCCAATCATTCGGGTCAGCCTATGGAATATTTTGACCCTGAGACGGGCGAAAAATACATTCCTTATGTAATAGAGCCGTCATTAGGCGCCGACCGCGTACTGCTCGCGTTCCTGTGCGACGCCTACGACGAGGAAACCGACGAAAAGGGCGATACCCGCGTGGTGCTTCGTCTGCACCCCGCGCTCGCTCCCTTCAAGGCGGCGGTTCTGCCCCTTTCAAAGAAGCTGTCGGAAAAGGCTACCGAGATTTTCAGTGATTTGAGTCAAGACTTTATGGTGGATTTCGACGACGCGGGCTCGATAGGCAAGCGTTACCGCCGTCAGGACGAAATCGGAACGCCGATTTGTATTACCTACGACTTCGACTCGCTTGAGGATAACTGCGTGACCGTGCGCGACCGCGACACAATGGAGCAGAAGCGTATTCCCATAGAAGAGCTTAAGTCTTATATAGCAAACACCGTTAAATTTTAAAATCAGGGCGGCAGCCTTTAAAGAGGTAATAAAATGACTTCAACCCAGATATTATTAATGACAGCCGAGCTGTTAGGCGGTCTTGCCTTTTTCCTTTACGGAATGTCGACCCTGTCGGACGGACTTGAAAACGTCGCGGGCGGGGCGCTTGAAAAAACCCTTAAAAAGGTTACCAAAAACCAGTTTTTAAGCTTTTTTCTGGGCGCGGGAATAACCATTGCAATACAGTCCTCCTCGGCTATGACGGTAATGCTTGTAGGACTGGTAAACTCCGGTATTGTAAACTTCTGCGATACATTCGGAATAATAATGGGCTCAAATGTCGGAACAACCCTTACCGCCTGGCTTTTAAGCCTTACGGGAATAAGCGGCGACAACTTCTTCCTGACAATATTAAAGCCTATGACCTTCGCGCCGATTCTCGCCTTTGTGGGAATACTGCTTCGAATGGTGTCAAAGCAGGACAAAAAGAAGAATATCGGACTTATCCTTATAGGCTTCGCCGTGCTTATGACGGGAATGGACTTTATGAGCAGTTCAATGAGCTCGATTCAGGAAATGGAGGGCTTTAAAAACCTGCTCTTCGCTTTCAGCAGTCCCTTTGTGGCGCTTCTTATATCAATGCTTTTCACGGGGATTATCCAGTCCTCCGCGGCGACAATCGGTATTGTTCAGGCGTTAGCACTTACGGGAAGCATCACCTACGAAATGGCGATACCGCTGGTGCTGGGCGCTAATATCGGCACCTGTATCACGGCGCTTATCTCAAGCTTCGGCACAAATAAGAACGCCAAGCGGGTGGTCGCAATGCATATTTACGTCAATGTGATAGGCTCGGTGCTCTGCCTGATACTTCTTTATGTCGCGGAATTTGCAGGGGTGGCGTTTATTAAAGAGCCTGTTTCGATGATAGGCGTCGCTATGATTCACACCCTCTTTAATTTCGTGAACACAATTATTCTCGTTCCGTTCAGAAAGGCGGTAATCCGTCTTTGCGAGCTTACCGTCAAGAAAAACGACGGTAAGACTCATACCGTTTTTTTGGACGAGCGTTTGTTTAACAATACGGCGCTTGCGGTTTCGGAGTGCCACAGGCTTACCGCGGAAATGGCGGAGCACGCGAGGGAGTCCCTTTTAAAATCAATCTCGGTCATTTCAAAATATGACGCTCAAACCGTGCAGTTTATCCGTGAAAACGAGGAGCTTATCGATAAATACGAGGATAAATTAGGTACTTATCTTGTCCGCTTAAGCAATAATGAGCAGTCCGAAAATACCTCACACAGCATAGCGCGGATGCTGCACAGTATAGGCGATTTTGAGCGTATAGGCGACCACGCGCTCAATATCTGCAAGGTAGCCGAGGAAATGCACGACAAAAACATTCATTTCTCCAAGGACGCGATGAATGAAATCGGTATAATCACCGCCGCCGTGACCGAAATACTTAATATGACAATCGATTCGTTTGTTAATGACGACATAGAGCAGGCGTCCCATGTTGAGCCGCTCGAGCAGGTTATTGATAAGCTTAACAAGGAGCTTAAGGCACGCCATATCAACCGTCTGCAAAACGGAGAATGTACCATTGAGCTGGGCTTTGTATTTACCGATTTGCTCACAAATTACGAGCGCGTTTCCGACCATTGCTCGAACATAGCGGTTTATACAATGCAGCTGCCGACAGATATGCTCGATACCCACAAGTATCTGCATAAGCTCAAAAATTCCTTAAACGGCGCCTTTGTAGACGACTTTAATATGTACAGCGAAAAATATAACCTAAACGTATAAATTCATTCGCCCCTTCCGCGAAGCGGGAGGGCTTAATTACAGAGTAAATTTTCTCTGTTCGGAGGCATTTGATGAAACACCGTAGGCTTTCTCATATCCGTGTAATTACCCTTGGATACTTTGTTATGATAATGCTCGGGACGCTCCTGCTTATGCTGCCCTGTGCCACTCGCTCGGGGGTCTGTGCCGGACCTGTAACCGCGCTTTTTACCGCAACCTCGGCTTCCTGCGTTACGGGTCTTGTTTTGCAGGATACCGCAACCTACTGGTCGCTCTTCGGTCAGCTGGTTATTATCGCGCTTATACAAATCGGCGGTCTCGGATTTATGACTATTGCAATATTCTTTTTCAGAATTATAAGCAAAAAGGCAAGTCTCAGGGAAAGGGCTGTAATGGCGGAAAGCATAAACACCACCCATATGGGCGATTTTTCAAGGCTCGTTAAAAAGATTGTAACGGGCACTATTGTCTTTGAGAGCGCGGGAGGAATCCTTTTAGCTCTGCATTTTATAAGGCAGCCTGAGTTCGGCTTTTTCAAGGGCGTGTATTACGGTTTTTTTCACGCGATTTCCGCCTTTTGCAACGCGGGCTTCGACCTTATGGGCGATGCGGGGGAATACTCCTCGTTTACCTCGCTTTCCGATAATATTTTGGTAAACTCCGTACTGATAACCCTTATTATAATCGGAGGTATAGGCTTTCTTGTCTGGGACGATATTACCGCCTGCCGTTTTAAGTTTAAAAGGTTTTCGCTGCATACAAAAACGGTGCTTACCGTAACCGCTGTTCTGATTTTTGCGGGAGCGTTACTGCTTTTTGTATTCGAGCATAATAACACGGGGCGGGATAAGCCGGTAAGCGAGGAAATCTGGATAGCCCTTTTCGGCTCTGTCACCGCGAGAACCGCGGGCTTTAACACGGTGGACACCGCGGCGCTTACCCCCGCTTCAAAGCTTATAACCATCATTCTGATGTTTATAGGCGGCTCGTCGGGCTCTACCGCGGGCGGCGTTAAAACCACGACCGTCGCGGTTATTATCATTTTCCTTATAGCGGGAATGCGCGGTCAGGATAATATTCATTTTTATAAAAGGCGCATAAGGGACGACGTACTCAGAAAATCTGTGATTATAATATCGACTAATCTTTTGCTCCTGCTTTTCGGAGCTACGGTACTCTGTGCTTCGCAGGGCTTCAGCATCACCGAGGCTGTCTTTGAAACCACGTCGGCAATAAGCACCGTCGGAATGACAACGGGTATAACAAGGGACTTGAATTTGTTATCAAAATTAGTTATAATATTTCTTATGTATTGCGGACGGGTCGGCAGTATATCCTTTGCGGTATCCCTGTTTGAGCGCAAAAAGCCGCCTGTTTCCTATCCTGAGGAAGCGGTTACGGTAGGTTAGTCTGCTTCGAGTCTCGTCAGTCTGAATTTTTCAAGGGAGATAATAAAATGAAATCCTTTCTTATAATAGGTATGGGGTCGCTCGGCCATCATCTTTGCAACGAGCTTTCAAAGAACGGGTGCGAAATAATGGCGGCTGATATAAAAGCGGAAAAAATGGAGGATATAATGTCTATGGTCGTAAGCGCCAGGGTTTGCGACTGCACTAAGATTGAGGTGCTTAAAACCTTCGGCGTCGAGGAGTTTGACGCCTGCTTTGTATGCATTGAGGATTATTTTCAGGCCTGTCTTGAGGTTACCGATTTGCTCAAAGAGCTCGGCGCGAAAAAGGTTTACAGCGCGGCAAACCGCGATATCGAGGAGAAATTCCTCCTCCGCAACGGGGCGGACAGGGTTATCTATCCCGAACGCGATGTGGCAAGCCGTATAGCGGGACTTGAGAGCGCGGAAAACATATTCGACTGTATAAACATTTCCGCCGAATACTCTATTTTTGAAATTGAGCCGCTTGATAAGTGGATAGGCAAAACGGTTACCGACCTTAATTTCAGAAACAGGTACGAGCTTAATATAATCGCCGTTAAAAAGGACGGCAAGGTTATGCCGATAAGCCCCGATTATATGTTCACCAAGACGGAGCATTTGCTTGTGTTAGGGCATATAAGAAATGTTCGCCGCGCTTTAAAATAATTTTGTTTGGTTTGTCGGAGAATTAACGGCAATTTCTCATAAAGACCT
>CABVAD010000085.1 GCA_902496265.1 uncultured Oscillospiraceae bacterium | reverse complement strand
GAAAATTTCAATTTATAGGAGATGGTTTTTGGACGACAGTCCTGCGGGGAGTATTATATTCTTTGCACTTCTGATTATTGCCAGCGCGTATTTTTCGGGGACCGAGATTTCTCTCGCCTCGGTAAACAGGATTCATATGATGAGCCGCGCCTCAAAAGGAAACAAAGGCGCTGAACGGGTGCTTCGTATTCTCGATAATTTTGACGAGGCTTTGTCGGTACTGCTTATCGGAAACAACATAGTCAATATCGGCTGTGCTACCCTGTCCGCGGTAATCGCCGCGGGGATTTGGGGCGCCTCCGCGGTTTCGGTTTCGGCGGTTGTCACCACCGCCGTGCTGTTTATGTTCGGTGAAATGCTGCCCAAGTGCTTTGCCCGTTCCTGCAACGAACGGTTTGCGGAGGTAGCGTCCGCTCCCCTGCTTTTCTTAATGAAGCTTTTAAAGCCGCTGTCGGCGTTTTTCACCGCAATTTCCTCCGCCGTCTCAAGGCCCTTTAAAAAGCACACTGAAAATCAGGTCACAATGACCGAAGATGAGCTGAACGATATTGTTGAGAACATATCCGAGGAGGACGGCTTTGACGAGGACACGGGCCGTCTTGTAAAATCCGCGATGAAATTTTCAAGCTCTTCGGCGCGCGAGGTTATGGTGCCGTGGGAGCAGGTGCTTACAATCCGCACCAGCCTTAAAACCGCGCAGATACTCGAGGTTGTGGAAAGCTCGGTACATTCACGGATACCCGTTGTCGACCGCGCGGGAAACATAAAAGGTATTTTACAGATAAGGAAATTTTTAAAGGCATACACAAAATTCAAATCCAATGTAATATTAGCCGGCGTAATGGATTACCCCTATTTTGTAAACGCCGATACTCCGATTGACGAGCTTTTGACCGAAATGAGCAACCACCGCCGCAACCTCGCGATAGTAAAGGACGCGGACGGAAAGGTTCTCGGAATAATAACGGTTGAGGATATTTTGGAGGAATTAGTCGGCGAGATATACGACGAGGACGACGCGGGAGGTGACGGAAATGAGTGAGTCACTTCGCTGCTTGGCTATTGCCCTGCTAATCCTTGTTTCGGCATTCTTTTCGGGTACGGAAATCGCCTTTGCAAGCGTTAATCCCGCTCGGCTTAAATCAAAGCGTCAGAAAAAGGACAGTCTTTCCCTTGCCATCGCGGCAAAAATAGTCGACGGCTACGAAAATATGCTGGGTGCGGTGCTTATAGGAAACAACCTTGCCAATATCGCCGCCTCCTCCATTGCAACCCTTATTGTAATGGATTTACTCGGCGAGGGCTACGCTTGGGTCGCCACCCTTGTTATGACCCTTTTGGTGCTTGTTTTCGGCGAAATTATCCCGAAGGTTCTTGCAAAGCAGTTTGCAGAGCAGTTCTGTGCCGCCGTTTCGGTTCCTATATATGTCCTTTCGGTAATTCTCAAGCCTATCACAATAGTTATGATGGCAATAATCAATTTGCTGTCAAAGCTGTGGGAATCGAGCGTTGCCGATCCCGACGCAGTTTCCGAGGACGATTTTGAAAATATTATAGATATCGTTGAGGACGAGGGCGTGCTTGACGAGGAACAATGCGACCTATTGCAGAACGCGCTTGACTTTGACACGGTGCTGGCGTACGAGGTAATAACCCCGCGCGTCGATATGGACGCGCTTGACATTCGCGACCCGTACGAGACAAATATCCGCAAAATAGGCGACTCAACCTATTCGCGTCTGCCCGTTTATGAGGACACTCCCGACAATATAATTGGTATTCTTCACCTTAATCATTTTTACAAGGAATACGTTAAGGGCGAACGGGTCAATATAAGAAGTCTGCTCTTACCCGTGACCTATGTTCACAAAACTATGCCGCTTCCTGATGTACTCGAAAAAATGAAGGAAACAAAATCCCATATGGTCGTCGTACTTGACGAATACGGCGGCACAATGGGAATCCTTACAATGGAGGACGTTTTGGAGCAGTTGGTCGGTGAGATCTGGGACGAATCCGACGAGATTGAGCGCGAGTTTGTCTGTATTGATGACACGCATTTCGAAGCGGACGGCGATATGCGTATTTACGATTTCTTCGACGAGTTCGACATTGATATTGACGAGGACGAGGATTTTGAAACCGATAACGCCACGGTCGGCGGCTGGACTGTGACCATGCTTGACGGCGAGGCGGCTGAGGGCGACTCCTTCACCTTTGAAAACCTTAGAATTACGGTAAAAAAGGCGGAGGAACACCGCGTTGAACGCATTGAGGTTGAAAAGCTCCCCGAGGAAGACGGGGAAGAGGAATAAATATTAAACGAGCCTTTGCAAATAAAACATTTGGTGCAAAGACTCGTTATAAATTCAATACGGTGCTTGACAAATCCGTACCGTATGCTATAATATAAACAGAAAGGCAAACGATAGACGGTTAGCCCCTAAAATATTTGACTAAAGAAATCAGTCGCCTACTTTTGACGGAGCAGGGCGGCTATTTCTTTTTTATTGCTGTTATGCAGCCTGTGGCGAATATAATGGTTATAGTTAGTCGAAATAGTGCTTAAAGACACTATTTCGACACCAATTCCCGACAGTCCTCGCAAAGACCGTACAGTATGCTCCCGTCGCACCGAAGTAAAAAGCCGTGTTCCTCGGCTAAATGACTTTTAATATCCTGCATAAAATCACATTCGAGGTGCATAAGTCTTCCGCAGGAAACACACTTTATATGTATATGCTCGTCACATCCGCTGTCAACGCCTACAAATCTGTAAACCGATTTTTGAGTTTTACTGTCGGTAAATTTTAAAAGACGGTTTTCACGGCTCAGCCTGTTAAGATAACGGTAAACCGTCGCCTGATTAACCCCCGCGCCCATTCTTTGAAGATGCTCGGTTATGTCGGCGGCGCTCACCGTGCTGTCCTGCCTTGATTTCAGAAAATCAAGGATATATTTTCTCGCCTTTGTGTTGTAATTCTGTCTTTCTGACATAGTATTCTCCTCTTTAAAGCGTTCCTCTGTAAAAAAGCCCTCTGGTATATTCCGTATCGGCGCATTCCCCGTTTTGATATGCCTTAATCACATCTCTGACGCGCTCGGGCGGCTCATTGGTAAAATACAAAACCGCAAAATCAACCGCCTTTAAGTCCTCCCGGCGGTCGGCAAGCCAAACAGGCACGGAATTTAAAAGCTCGCTAAAGCCCATACGGCACCGCACGGGGAACTCGGTGTTTTTACGGTCGGTAATACTTCCCTTTTTATCGCAGTCGGCACACCGCCTGCCGTTTTTAAGCGGACAGTTTTTAAAGAGCATAAGCGGAATATTGCCGTATGCTAATATCCCGTGCGGCACGGGAGAATTAAGCATTGCCGCGTCTTTAAGGGTAATTTCGTTTGACAGAATAACGCGCTCTGCTCCTAATTCCGAAACCGCGGCGGCGCTCTCGGAATTTAACACATTAAGTCCGGTACCCGCGATTATTTTAAAATTCTCTTCCTTTGCAAGCTGCACCGCCGAAAGATTGCCGCAAACCGCTGTTTTGAAGCCTTTGTCCTTAAAAATACGAAGTCTTTGCCTTATTAAATCCTCGCTTATTATGCCGCGCGGAATATCGGCGATTAGCTCTACGCCGTCTATGTTAATATCAAAATCCTTTTCAAGCGGGAAAATAACCGCGTCTATACCGCTTAAACATTCAGGTATCTGCGATATATCCTCAAACCGCGCGTAAATTTTAGGCGCGGTCGTTTTATTTTCAGTACAACTCGGTAAAATATAAACTGCACGGCTTTCTTCGCGCCGCACCTCGCCGCGTTTTTTATCTAACAGACCGACCGCCTTGCGGCGTATGGAGTTTAACTCTGCCGCGCTTACAAAAAGCCCCTCGCCGCAGTCCGCCGAAAATTTTTCCAATATATAAGGAGTCGAGCCGAATTTATCAAGCCCCGCCTTTAAGCCCTCCCCTGTTATCGGGCGGCTCTGTGCGGGTTTGGGTATTTCGCCATTTACCGTCACCCTGTTTTCGCCGTCGTTAAGGGTAAGCATAACGGGCATATCCTTTTTAACCGTAATTTCCGCCCCTATTTTGACCGTTCTGCGCTCGGCGCGGTAAAGCTCGTGAATTTTAGGAAACGCCTTATCCGCGGCAGTAACATCTTCCTTTGTTCTTATACCGAACATATTGCGCCCCAATTGGTTTACATAATACCCGTCGGTAAAGCCCGAACGGGAGAAAACATTTTTAAGGGTGCTTTCAAGGTCATCGGGAACCGAGCCGCTGTCTAACGCCGCTCGGCAGGCAGCGGTTGCGGCGGCGACATATTCGGGACGTTTCATACGCCCCTCTATTTTAAAGGAGGTAACCCCCATTTTGCAAAGCTCCTTTATATGCGGCAAAAGCGAAAGATCCTTAAGGCTTAAATCATAGCCCGTACCGCCTTTAGCAGTAAAGGGCAGTCGGCAGGGACCCGCGCAAAGTCCCCTGTTGCCGCTCCGCGAGCCTAAAAACGCCGATAAGAGGCACTGTCCCGAAACCGACATACAAAGCGCGCCGTGAACAAAAACCTCAACCTCAATATTTAGCTCCCGCGCCCTTTTGCAAAGCTCCGTTAACTCCCCGCGCGACATTTCCCTTGCCGCAACAACCCTTGTAAATCCCGCGTTTTTAAGGATATTGAGCGCGGCGGGAGAATGCACCGTCATCTGGGTTGAGGCGTGCAGATGAAGCGCCGGGATAGACTTATGAAGCACAGCCGCCAGTCCCAAATCGGCGATAATAACCCCGTCTATACCGTAGTTATACGCCCTTCGAGCTAACTCTACCGCCGCGGACAGCTCAGAATCCTTAATCTGAATGTTAAGGGTAAGATAGACCTTAACGCCCCTTATATGACAGTATTTTATCGCTTCGTGAAGTCCGTTATCGTCAAAATTTTCTGCGTTGCGCCTTGCGGAAAAGTCCTTTGCGCCAAGGTATACCGCATCCGATCCTGCACGGCAGGCGGCTGTAAGCATTTCCCCGTTTCCTACGGGCGACAAAACCTCAAAACGGCTCATTTATCTCCGAGCCTCATTTGCCGCTGTTGGGGAAAATTTTTATTTTCATATTTAGGTTTTTGGTACTGCTGTCTTTGGTGTTGTTCCTTAAGGCTTTTAAGCTCCTGCTTTGCCTTTTTTGCCTCGTCCGACGCTTCAAGCGCCGCGATAATCGCCGCCATTGCGGTTGAGGCGGTAGGACTTTGCTTTGTAATGCGGCGGAGTCTCTGCTCCAATTCGTCACCCAATTCCTTTAAGTACTCCGCGCTCTCGTCACTCTTAACGGTATAGTTTATTCCTCCGACATTAATCCTTATCTGATTTGCCATTGTACTTCCTCCATTCC
>CABVAD010000084.1 GCA_902496265.1 uncultured Oscillospiraceae bacterium | reverse complement strand
ACCTTTAAATCGGCATTCTGCTTTATTTTAGCTTGATTATACGGTTGTGATAAACGCTGTAAAATTCGGCATTTCTGTAAATTGTGTTTACATAACAACAATATTAATCAACATTTTGTGCCGCTCTGCAATACAACTGTCAAAATATTGTTTTTCTTCTTTTCAGAATATCTTGTCCGAGTTTCGCATATTATTCTTTAGAAACAGGAGTGATGATATGCGAAAGGGAAAGGTATTAAGTCTTAAGAATTTGAAATTCACGGAGTTTATTGCTAAAAACAATATTTTAGCGGTATTGGTGATTTTGATTACGGCGGGAATTGCCGTCGGCATTTTCACCGAATCGAAGCTTCAGGTTCTTTCACGGTATTCGGCTTCATATGTCGAACGTTTTGTCGCACTGCGGTCGGGCGAGTCTTTTTTGTCGGTCGCACTCAGTTCATTTATGAGCTCTGCGCTCGTACTTCTTGCGCTTTTTGCGGCGGGAACATCTATGTTAGGCGTAATTCTTGTGCCTTTTTTAGCGGCTCTGCGCGGCGTTTTTTACGGGGGAGTTTCGGCTCTTTTATATTCGGAATATTCGGTAAAGGGAATAGCCTTTAACGCCGTTTTAATCGTTCCTTCCGCCTTTGTTTTTGTAATTGCTCTGCTGCTGGCGGCAAGGGAATCAATGCGTTTTTCGCTGTTAATAGCAAAAATGTCGCTTCCGGGAGCACCGTCCGTAAATCTTTCATTCGATTTTAAAAACTACTGCGGAAGATATTTGTTTATAGCGCTTATCGCATTGGCGTCCGCTTTAACCGACGCGGTGCTTTCCTGCTCTTTTTTAGACAGTCTTATCTTGTAAAATAAATTAAAGGAGGTTTAATATGACGGATTATATTGCGGCGTACAAGGCATATCTGCTAAACGTGAAAAAGTCCTCTTCAAACACGGTTGAATCCTATATTCGCGACGTCCATCAATATTCGGAATATTGCTCCTCCATAGGCAAATATGTGGAAAAAATCAGCTCGGTCGATTTTCACGGCTATCTCGATTTTCTTTCCGTAATCGGAAAATCCGAGGCTACAAAAACCCGTATTCTTGCCTCGCTTCGCTGTTTTTATAAGTTTTTGGTTTCAAAGGGCGTTTGCGAAGTGAATCCCACTGATGATGTTAAAATCAAAAGAACCGAGAAAAAGCTTCCGGGGATTCTTGATTCCAACGAAATAATGCTGCTTTTGTCTCAGCCCGACGGTACGGATTATAAGAGCAGGCGGGACAAGGCTATGCTTGAGCTTTTATACGCTACGGGAATAAAGGTTTCAGAGCTTATTGACCTTACTCTAAGTAATATTAATTTGCAAATAGGAATACTGCATTTACATACAAATAAAAATGAACGTATAGTCCCGATGTATCCCGCGGCGGTCAAGACCGTTGCAAGCTATCTTGCTAACGTCCGTCCTGCAATTGTTACCGACGAGTCTGAGGACAGGTTGTTTACGAATATGAACGGTCAGCCGATGTCGCGTCAGGGATTCTGGAAGATTATCAAGCATTACGCCGAGAAAGCGGGAATTAAAAAGGATATTACTCCTCATACACTGCGTCATTCCTTTGCGGCGCATCTGCTCGAAAACGGCGCACAGCTTAAGGATATAAAGGAAATGCTCGGCCATTCCGATATTTCGTCAACACAGGTTTACGCACAGTTTGTAAAAAATAAGTATACCGTAGCCTACGCGAAATACCACCCGCTAGCGAAATAAAATCATAATTTTAAGCAGGGCAGGGACAAATTCCTGCCTTTTTATATTATGAGGATAAAAATTTAATGACATTTAAAGGCGCAAAGCTAGGTAACGAGATTAACGAGGTAATGGTTTTAGAGTAAAAAACAGGCTTTTATTTCCAAACTACTAATTATACTAAATGAATATTGTTTCGCGTTGTTCGGGGGTAAAGACCGCTTACAAGCTCAAAGAGAGCATAAAAAAAGCGCCATTCGCAAGAATGGTGCTTTTTTTGACCGTCACGGCAAGCAAGAAGTAGTCAGCTTTCTGCCCTCGGCTTAAAGCCGTGACTTTGAACCTCATCGGCTCGTCGCAAGTATTATCTTACCACAGAGCCGACCATTAGTCAAGTAGAAATTTTAAAATGTGGAAAAGGTGGTGGAAAACGGTGGATAACGAAGAAAGAAAATGTTGCGACAGTTGCGCATACTTTATCGGCAACCTTTGTGGCTATACAGGCGATTATGCCTACGGCGGCGATTACGCTTGCGGACACTTTTGTAATGAAACCCCAAATGACTATGATTACGAACCTTGAGAGGAGATTTTACAATGCCTAATGATATACAAGATTTCGACAAGGCTATGCTTGCCGAGTTTGGGTGCAGAATGTGTCATAACGCACGCCACGCCCACGGCATTAGTCACGGTTTACCACAAAAGCCCTGTATATGGCGGCGTGAAGAATACGGAGCTGATAAGTTTTACGGTTGTGATGCCTTAAAGCTTGCTTTAACGAACTTTTTAGAAGAAACCCGCTAATCTTATCGGACGTCGCGCTCCCCGCCAAGATTGGCGGGGCGGGGAGGTGGTTGAAATAAAGCCTTACCGTTCCCGACCGTTCCACCTTGTCAAGGGCGGCGCGTGCGCCGTTCATCTCGACCCTTGACAAAGCGAGTACTTACCGCAGGCAACCGAAAAGTAAAATGTCCCCTGGTGAAACAGCCTTGCTGTTTCGCCGTGACTGCCTAACCGTTTGCACAGACTAAAGGCGGCACATAAACCTTTTTACAGGGCGCGGAGCGTGTTGAGGAAATGGGCGGCGCGCCGACCGTTTCCGAGACTGACCGCGCCCACCGCCCGACCGCAGTCGGGCGCTCCCTTGCGGAGCACGCACGGACTAAGGGCGGGAGTGCGCCGCGCGAGTGGCGCGCCCCGCCCGCTGTGGGGGCAGAATCCAGCACCAATTGAACAAAACGGCTGTTTAGTACCCGTTAGGGCTGTGTAATTGACTACGCCCGCCGCGCGGGCGCAGACAATTATACTAAACACCCGTTTTGTTGGGTTTACCCCTTGCAATTGGTGCT
Organism: uncultured Oscillospiraceae bacterium; assembly: GCA_902496265.1. Taxonomy (GTDB): domain Bacteria; phylum Bacillota; class Clostridia; order Oscillospirales; family Acutalibacteraceae; genus UBA737. The sequence continues at coordinate 2,385 of CABVAD010000084.1, read as the reverse complement.
GTAGCCGCGTACAAACTTTAGCGGGGCACGTTCCCCTTGTAGCCGCTTTTGTCTGTGCTGAACGCTTGGCACAGCAGAACCCAGCGAGGGAGTGCGCCGCGCAAGTGGCGCGCCCCGAGCGGCGGCGGTGTCTCTCTCCGTCTCTCTCAAATTTGCAGAGACTTAAAGATTATATATACTTGACTAAGTATCGTAAAGCGGTAGTTTTGTGATAAAAAATGATTTCTTATTCCTCGGGATATACCGAAAAAGAGCTTAAAAAGCTCATTGCCGACTATGACGAAAATCTCGTAAAATCTGCCGTAAAAAATCACCCTGACCTTGTTGATTACTTCACCTCACCCGAACAGGCGAAGACTTTAACCGACCGTTGGAGCGTTTACAAATACGGCAACACCCTTAAAATCGTCTATGTCAAGGCATTACGCAATCCAAAGCACCCGAAAAAGCCCCCCAAAAAGCCGCCTACGGCTTTTTACGGTTGCAATCCCTATAAACCCTCGTTTAAATTAAAAACGCTAAAACAAGCCCTTAGAGATTGCGACAGAGCTAAAAAAGCCGAAAAGGCTTTAAAAAATGCCCGCCTTGATAATAACATCAGCCGCACCCGCGCCCGCATTTTTGAGCTTGCCTCCTGTAACGAGTTTAAATATTTTTGCACATTCACACAGGACGAAAAAAAGCGCGACCGTTTCGATTTGGCAGAGTTCCGCAAGGACTTTGCACAGCTTGTGCGAAACATCAACAGAGGGCGATCTGATAGTGAAAAAATCAAGTATCTATTGATACCCGAAAAACACAAAAAAGGCGGGTGGCATATGCACGGACTTTTAAAAGGCTTGACCGATAAAGATTTACGTGCTTTCGAGCTTTCGGAAAACATACCGAAGCGGATTAAAGATACCATTATGATCGGGACACCCGTTTACGATTGGACACGTTATAGGCGAGCTTTCGGCTATTTTACGTGTACCGAAATTGACAGCGGCGAAGCCGTGGCAAGGTACATTACAAAATACATATCGAAAGACCTACAAAGTGGCGTTATAGAGGCGGGACAGCATTTATTTTTTGCCTCGCAGGGGCTTAAAAGCCGTGATGTGATAACTTCTTTAAGCTCCGACCCTTGCCCAATTACAGATTGGGACTTTGAAAACGACTATATAAAGTGTAAGGAGATTAGAATTGATGAATAAGACCACAACATATAGAATTAGTTTCCGCGTAAACAATAGAAGGTTTCCGCGTAAACTATCACCATTTAAAAAATACAGCCCCGAAATTCGAGTTAACATTTTTCGGAATGTTGAAAGGAGCGCGAAAAATGCGTAGTGAATGGATACCCAAAGGCGATTTTGAACATATACTCGCGGCACTTACACCCGAAAATAGGCTCGCGTGCGAAGTCTCTCTCGCGACTGGTTTAAGGATAGGCGACGTGCTCGCGCTTACCCCCGACAAGGTGCGGAAACAGCGCTTTACAATACACGAGCAAAAAACAGGTAAAAGCCGTACGATCAGGCTACCGAAAGAGCTTGTCGACCGCTGTCTGCTATGCTCGGGACAGCACTATGTTTTCGAGCACCGATTGAACGGTCGGCGACACCGAACACGGCAAGCCGTTTTTAAAGACCTTAAGCGCGTCGCTGACCTTTTCGGTTGCAAGAAAAATATCACGCCGCACAGCGCGCGCAAGGTCTACGCCGTGGAAGAATTTGAACGGAGCGGCGGCAATTTAAAGCGCGTGCAACGGTTGCTTAATCATTCCGACGAAGCCGTGACAATGCTTTACGCTTGCGCGAATATCGTTGGAAAACGCAAGAAATTTATCAAAAAATGACCGAAAACGAGCATTTATACAATAAAATGGCTCAACTGGTAAAATTTTATAACTTTAAGCTTTGCGAGGATGATGGCGCGCTCTGGGAGCTTTTGGTTAAGCTTGTTAATAGTGATAAAGTCCTTTCCGAACGTTACGCCGCCGTGTCGCTCCGAAATGAGTATATCAGGCTTTCAAAATCCAAACAAAAACGCGCTGAAATTTTCACCGAGTACGGCGAAAATAACGGCGCGACAAGTCCCGATATTGATTTAAGGCTTGATATTAAAGCGGCTCTTTTGCGGCTTTCCGACAAGGAACGCGACACCGTGCTTATGCGGTATTATTGGGGCTTTTCCGTTTCTGAAATTGCCGCATTAAACGGCGTGTCTCGGCAAGCTGAAAATAAGCGGCTCAAAATTGTGCTTGACAAGCTCCGCGGCTTGTTGTAAAATTATACTCACGAGGGCGCTAAAATCAAGGTAAAGGAGTATCAACCCGAATATCGCGAAACTAACATTTAGTACCCGTAAGGGCTTGTAATTCGCAAAGGGAAGTCACGATAT
>CABVAD010000083.1 GCA_902496265.1 uncultured Oscillospiraceae bacterium | reverse complement strand
CAAAAAACCGATTAGTTGACAAACAAGGCAATGTATATTATAATATTTTATTTGGAAGAAAAAAAAGAGGTAATAAAATGGCTAAAATAGAAAATTTAAGAAATGTTGCGATTATAGCCCACGTTGACCACGGTAAAACAACCCTTGTTGACCAGCTTTTAAAGCAGAGCGGCACCTTTCGCGCAAACGAGACCGTAAACGAGCGGGTGATGGATTCCAACGACCTTGAAAGGGAACGCGGAATCACCATTCTTTCAAAGAATACAAGCGTTATGTATAACGGTATAAAGATTAATATTGTAGATACTCCCGGTCACGCCGATTTCGGCGGCGAGGTTGAGCGAATTCTGCAGATGGTAGACGGCGTTCTCCTGCTTGTAGACGCGTTCGAGGGCTGTATGCCCCAGACGAGGTTTGTGCTTAAAAAGGCGCTTGCCTTAGGCAAAAAGGCGGTTGTTGTGGTAAATAAAATCGACCGTCCTATGGCTCGCCCCCACGAGGTTGTCGACGAGGTGCTGGATTTGTTTATAGAGCTCGGCGCGGATGAGGAGCAGATTGAATTTCCCGTTATATTCGCTTCGGGCAGGGACGGCTACGCCACATATTCGCCCGAGACTAAGGGTACTGATATGAAGCCCTTATTTGACGAAATTGTAAAGGAGATAGCTCCGCCCGAGGGCGACCCTGACGGTCCTACTCAGATTCTTTTCTCAAATATCGAATATGACGATTATTTAGGCAGAATCGGCGTCGGAAGGGTAATAAGGGGCACAGTTAAGGTCGGTCAGACCGTGGCGCTCTGCCACAAGGACGGTACGACCTCCAATGTTAAAATTGCAAAGCTCTTTATGTACAGAGGGCTTAAGCGGGTCGAGGAGGAAAGCGCGTCTGTGGGCGATATTATTCAGGTTGCGGGGATTTCGGAGCTTGAGATAGGCGAGACCGCCTGCGCCCCCGACTGTGTAGAACCCCTCCCCTTTGTAAAGATAGACGAGCCTACCTTGGCTATGAACTTTATGGTAAACAATTCCCCCTTTGCGGGCAAGGACGGCAAGTTTGTAACCTCCCGCAATCTTCGCGACCGCCTTTTCAAGGAGGTTATGACAAATGTAAGCCTTCGTGTGGAGGAAACCGACTCCGCCGATACCTTTAAGGTTTCGGGCAGGGGTGAATTACACCTTTCCATTCTTATCGAGACAATGCGCCGTCAGGGCTACGAATTTCAGGTCTCTCCCCCCGAGGTTATCTACAAGCAGGGCGAGAACGGCGAAAGGTTAGAGCCAATCGAGCTTTTGATGATAGAGGTACCCGAGGAATATGTCGGCTCGGTTATGGAGCGCTTGGGTACACGCAAGGCGGAGATTAAGAATATGGGTACGCGCGAGGGCGGGGTTTCCCACCTTGAGTTTTTAATTCCCGCCCGCGGACTTCTGGGCTACCGCTCACAGTTCCTTACCGATACCAACGGCAACGGAATTATGAATCACGTTTTCGACAGCTATCAGCCCTATAAGGGAGACATTGAGCAACGTTCGACAGGCTCTATTATCGCCCACGAAACGGGCGAGGCGACCGGCTACGGACTCTTTAACACCCAGAGCCGCGGCAGGCTATTTATAGGTGCGGGTACTCCCGTTTACGAGGGTATGATTGTGGGCGAAAACCCCAAAAACGAGGATATTGTCTGCAACGTCTGCAAGAAAAAGCAGATGACCAACACCCGCGCCGCCGGCTCTGACGACGCTCTGCGCCTTGTGCCGCCGACTAAGCTTTCACTCGAGCAGTCGCTTGAATTTATCAAAGAGGACGAGCTTGTTGAGATTACACCCCGCAATATCAGGCTTCGCAAGCGTATCCTTAACAAGGAAGAGCGTATGAAAGCGGAGTCGAGACGGAAATAATGAATTATATTATTCTTGATTTAGAGTGGGACAGCGCCTATTCTACAAAGCATAAGAGGTTTTTAAATCAGATTTTGCAGATAGGCGCGGTGAAGCTGGACGGCGATTTTAACATCACCGATACCTTTGAGGAAACGGTTAAATCGGGTATTTCAAAAAGGGTCACGGGCAGGTTTTCAAAGCTTACGGGGATAACCACCGAAAAAATGCTGGCGGGAGTTCCCTTTGATACCGCGGTCGACCGCTATAATGCCTGGGCGGGGAAGAACACCGTTACTATGACCTGGAGCGATTCCGACCTTTATTCCATAAAGGAAAACGAGGAATGTCTCTTAAACGGCGGCAGGAAATTTGCGATTGAAAGATATCTCGATTTGCAGAGGTTTGTTCAGGGAGAGCTTAGACGCGGCGGCTATGAGGACAAAAATCAGATTTCTTTAGGCGCGGCGGCAGAGCTTCTCGGCGTTAAGACCGACAGCTTTGAGCTTCACACCGCTAAGGACGACAGCCTGCTTTCCGTAGCTTTACTTCAAAAATGCTACAATGAGGAGCGCTTTTCGGCGCTGATACGCGACACCGCCGACCCCGAGTTTTATAAAAGACTGCGATTTAAACCCTTTAATATTTCGGATATAAACGACGAGCGTATAAATAAAGAGGATTTGCGCTTTCGCTGTGACGAATGCGGCGAAAAGGCTAAGCGTATTACAAAATGGCGCTACCGCAACCGCTGGTTTACGGCGAAATTCGAATGTAAAAATTGCGGTAGACGCTTTTGCGGAAGGGTGTCCTTTAAAAAGACCTACGACGATTTAATCGTTCGCAGGAGAATATGCGAGCTTAAGCCTAAAACGGAGAAAAGCCAAGATGAAATGCAGCCTGTGTCCGAGACGGTGTAACGCCGAACGCACGAACGAAGAAAATTTAAACGGTTTTTGCAAAATGCCTTTGTCACCCAAGGTGGCAAGGGCTGCTTTGCATTTTTGGGAAGAGCCGTGTATCAGCGGAAAAAACGGCTCGGGAACGGTATTTTTCAGCGGTTGTACGCTCGACTGCGTATTCTGTCAAAACTATGATATATCCCACGGCGGCTTCGGAAAGGTAATAACCCACCAAAGATTAGCTGATATTTTTAAGGGGCTGGAGGAGCAAGGAGCACACAACATAAACCTTGTAACGCCCACCCATTTTGTCCCCGCGATAATCCGTGCGCTTGATATTTACAAGCCGAAAATTCCTGTTGTTTACAATTCGGGCGGATATGATTCTGCAGAGGAAATAAGGGCGCTTAAGGGCTATATCGATATTTTCCTTATGGACTTAAAATATCTGTCAAATGACCGTGCCGCGCTTTATTCGGGAGCGCCCGATTATCCCGAATACGCTCAGGCGGCGATAAGGGAATGTTACAAGGCACAGCCCGTTTGCGACTTTCGGGACGGGATTATGCAAAAGGGGCTTATTGTAAGGCATCTTTTGCTCCCGCAGGGTACTAATGAGGCTATAAAGGTCTTTGATTGGGTAAGGGAAAACACGCCGAACGCCTATTTCAGCATTATGAGCCAGTATACTCCCTGCGGCAGGGCGTGCGATATGCCTATAATAAGCCGCCGCGTTACAAAGCGTGAGTATGAAAAGGTGCTCGGATTTATTTGCAACTCCGATTTTGAAAATGTGTATATTCAGGAGCGCGAAAGCTCCGATAAAAAGTATATACCGACCTTTGATTTGGAGGGAGTGCAGTAAAAAACCTCCCGTAAGGGAGGTTTTTGGTCTTATCAGCTTATCGGCTCGAAATCCGCCGCGCCGTGCTTGCAAAGCGGGCAGACAAAGTCCTCGGGCAGGGTGTCGCCCTCGTAAACATAGCCGCATATCTTGCAGACAAAGCCTTTTTTGCCCTCTGTTTTCGGCTTCGGCTTTACGTTCTTCTGATAATAGGTATAGGTCATAGTCTCCGCATCGGATATCACGCGCGCCTCGGTCACGCTGCATATAAACATACCGTGGGTGTCAAGGTCGATGTACTGCTCAACCTTAAGCGACATAAAGGAATTAATATACCGTCTTAGGAAGATAAGCCCGTTGTCGCTTCTGAGCTGCTCCTCGCCCGCGAACTTATCGGTATTTCTTCCGCTTTGGAAACCGAAGTTTTGGAAAACGCTGAAGGGTGCGTCAACCGAAAGGCAGTTGATGTTCATAACGCCCGTCTGCTTTATTATATGGTGTGAATAATTCTGCTTGTTTATCGTAACGGCAATGCGGTTCGGCGTGCTTGTAACCTGCGTTACGGTGTTTACGATAAGACCGTTGTCCTTTTTTCCGTCGTTTGAGGTGACCACATAAAGTCCGTAGCCTATGTTAAACAGTGCGGTAAGGTCGTTTTTATCGGCGGTCTCGCCGTCCTGCGCCATATAGTCGCGGCAAAGCTCCTTAGCCAATGCCTCCAGCTGTTCGCCGCTTTCCTCGCTAAGCGCCGAGTGCAGGGTAACCGTCTGCTCCGCAAAGGTGAGCTTTTTGGAGTCGGCAAGCATATTTTTCATAACCTTTGCGGCCTGGGGAGCCCAGGAGCCGTTTTCAACAAATGCCACGGTGCGGTTCTGATAGCCGCGCTCGGTCAGATGCTCGATAAATTCCCTCATAAAGGGGAAAATCCCCGCGTTGTAGGTTGTGGTTGCAAGCACCAGCTTGCCGTAGCGGAAAGCGTCCTCTACTGCCTTGCTCATATCACAGCGCGCAAGGTCGTGCAGGATAACCTTCGGACAGCCCTTTGCTTTAAATAGCGAGGCAAGCTTGTCCACCGCCTTTGCGGTATGGCCGTAAACAGAGGTGTAGGCGATTACTATACCCTCGCTCTCGGGCATATAGGACGACCAGGTATTGTAAAGGTTTATATAATAGCCCAGATTTTCATTAAGCACAGGTCCGTGCAGAGGGGCAATAACCGAAATGTCAAGCTCCGCCGCCTTTTTAAGGAGCGCCTGAACCTGAGCGCCGTATTTGCCGACAATACCTATATAATAGCGGCGCGCCTCGTCCGCCCAGTCCTCTTTTACGTCGTTCGCTCCGAATTTACCGAAGCCGTCCGCCGAGAAAAGCACCTTGTCCGTGCTGTCGTAGGTCACCATAACCTCGGGCCAGTGTACCATAGGCGCGGTCACAAAGGTAAGGGTGTGCCTGCCGAGAGACAGGGTGTCCCCCTCGCCGACAACAATTCTGTTATCGGAAAAATCCTTTCCGAAAAACTGCTTCATCATATTAAACGCCTTAGCGGTAGCTACAACCGCCGTATCGGGGTTAAGCTTCATAAAGTTTAAAATGTTTGCAGAGTGATCGGGCTCCATATGCTGGATTATAAGGTAATCCGCCTTTCTCCCGCCTAAAGCGGACTCGATATTATCCAGCCATTCGTGGGTGAACCGCGCGTCCACCGTATCCATAATCGCAATTTTTTCGTCAACTATCGCGTATGAATTGTACGCCATACCGTTTTCCACGCGGTACTGCCCTTCAAACAAATCAATTTCGTGATCGTTTACCCCGACATAAAGTATATCGTTTGTAACCTTCATTAAAATATCCCCTTTCCGTCGCCGCATAGGCGCGGCAAAATTTATAACTACATTATATTACAAATCCCGTTATATTA
>CABVAD010000082.1 GCA_902496265.1 uncultured Oscillospiraceae bacterium | reverse complement strand
CTTATAATGGCACTGAAAAAATTTTTATTACCAAAATAACACAAACTAGATACATGTGGAAAAATTCGGATAGTAGTGCGTTGCAGTATGCGTTACGTATTTTTGGCATTACGGAAAATACAAAACAATATACGGCAGTCGGATATTCACTCGATAACAGTAATAATTATAGTTTTTCTACTGAGATTAAGACAGCGACTCTTGCGAGTGTGGGGGAAACAAAATGAGGAATTTATTTGAAAAACCGTGGTTTGAAATCATATCTGTTGAACGTATTGATACGATAACTGTATCAGATATGAACAATGTTACCGGTGAAACTGGCGAAGGAGATCAAGGAGAGTTTGACGATTAGCTAATCGCTAATGGAGCAATAGTATGAAAAAAGTAATTACAGGCATCTCTATTTTTTGTCTTATAGCTATTTTATTCTGCGGTTGCGGAAAGAAAAATGATAAAGGAGATTCAAATTCTGCAAATGCCAGCGGAACAAGCTCTCAGACAGGCGGAACTGACTCACAGGTTAGTATGACCGAGGGTGTCAACGAAATTTCGGCAAGCAATATTGAGGATACCGCAGTTGAGATTGATTTTGAAACAGGCAGTGTAATTTCCGTTCCGTCAAATAAGAACAACAGCTCCTCGTCAAGTAAGCCTAGCGAGACATTTGGTGATCCAAGTTCAACATCTTCGACAGGTTCTTCTTCGAACGCGGAAAGCAGTTCTCCCTCTTCTGAAGTATCTTCTGCAGAGGCAGGTGGAGACAAAAGCCGCGACACTATGAATGACTATAGCCCGTGGCAATAAAGATTAATTAGTTACTTCGGTATAGGTCTTAATCCAACAAAACATATTAAATAAACAGCCGCCGTAAGGCGGTTGTTTTTATAACCAAGGCTTCGACGGAATTAGATGTCAGACCGAGAAAATCTAAAATCGACAGCGTACCGTCTAAGGTCTGACACCGTAGGGGCGGGCATTGCCCGTCCGACGTTCGAATCGCCAATGCAACGGACGACAGACAGCCATCCATACAGATTTAGATGTTAGACATTAGCCTGCGGAATGCACAAAAAAGCCGTTATATTATAAAGAAAGGTGCGCCCAATTAAATGAAATGCAGATTTGCGGATATTAATTATGAGATCAACAGCGTATATTCAGGCGTTAAGCGGGCGTGTCGGGATTACATAATACCCGATACCTCCGAATGTGACGAGGTAATAACAATTACCGAGGAGGATATAAATTCCGAAAAAAACGACGGCGGATATTCAACGCAATACCTTGAATTTATCGCGCTTTGCCGCAAAATATCCAACCGTCTACCTCTGCACGGCGGATTTCTCTTGCACTCGGCGGTTTTTGATGTTGACGGCACAGGCGTTGCGCTTGCCGCGTCAAGCGGTACCGGGAAAACCACCCATATGCTTTTATGGCAAAAGTATTTGGGCGAGCGGTTAACCGTTGTAAACGGCGACAAGCCGTTTGTGCGCTTTTCGGATAACGAACCGAACACCCCTTATGCCTACGGCACGCCCTGGAACGGCAAGGAAAAATTAGGGTGCAATATGCGGACTCCGCTTCGCCACATTTGCTTCATAGAACGCGCACAGGAAAATTCCTGCGAAAAAATCGGCAGGGACGAAGCGATTAACCTGATATTCAAGCAAATTTATATACCAAATGAGCCGCAGGCGGCGGCAAACGCGCTTGCGCTTACGGATAAGCTGCTTTCCTCTTCTGCTTTATGGCGTATACGCTGTAATATGGATATAAGCGCCGCCGAGACGGCGTACGGCGCGATTTTCGGCAAGTAATCGGGTGACCGAATAATTCAGACATAATACAAAACAAATCTCATTTAAGTCTGTATTAATGATTGACAAGAATTTCCGTATAGTGTAAAATAATTTTGCTGTGAACAGCTTTAACGGGAGGATAACTATATGAAGCTTAAGTATAATTTTGTTACAAATAAGGTTGCGGATATGGTTGTGGCGGTCGCGGTAGGCGAAGACGTACAAAAATTTGACGGCTTTATTAAGATGAACGATACGGGCGCATATATATTTAATATGCTTAAAAATGATGTTACAGAAGACGAAATCACCGCCGCGATGGAGAAGGAATACGAGGGCGTGACCTCCGAAGAGCTGCGTAAAACTGTCAGTGAATTTATCGGAAGACTTAAAGAGTCGGACGTGATAGAATAATGGCGGAGACCGAGCTTAAAAACGCGGCAGAGCTGCTTAAAATACAGGACGAGGTAATGACCCGCACCCGCGGCACAAGTATGCGCCCGCTTCTGAGACAGGGGCGGGATATTGTTGTGATTAAGCGCCCCGAGTTTCCGCTAAAGGCGGGGGACGCGCCGCTTTACCGCGTAAAGAGCAAAAAGGAGCTTGTCCTCCACCGAATTTTAAAGGTGAGAAAGGACGGCGTTTACATCATTCGCGGCGACAATCTATTTGTTAAAGAATATGTCGCGGAGTCGCAGATAGTCGGCGTTATGAAGGCGTTTTACAGAGACGGCAAATACTGCGACTGTGAAAAAAGCCGAATATATAAGCTTTATATTATTGCAAACAGGGCAAGCTACCCCGCGCGGTATCTTTGGAAGTGCCGGCTCAGACCCATGCTTGCGGGAATATACAAAAGGTTATTCAGGCGGCGCAAATAAAGCAATTATATAACCTTTCGGAGGTACGTTATGAGGAAATATGAAAATCCGCTTGAAACGAGCGAAAACAGACTTAAGCAAAGGAGCTGGTATATTCCCGAGGGCAGCGAGATGTGCGGGCTTAACGGCGAATGGCGCTTTGCTTATTTTGAAAACGGAGACAGGGCGGGCGAGATAACCGAATGGGGCAATATCACCGTTCCGTCCTGCTGGCAGCTTTGCGGCTACGGCAAGCCAAACTATACAAATATAAACTACCCCTTCCCCTGCGACCAGCCCTATGTGCCTGACATCAACCCTGTCGGGGTTTACGAGCGCAGCTTTCAGCTGACCGACGGAAGCCTTGACACCTACCTTGTTTTCGAGGGCGTTTCCTCCGAGGCGGAGGTATATATCAACGGTAAGTACGTAGGGTTTACCGAGGGCAGCCGCCTTATGGCTGAGTTCGATATAACCGAATTTGTAAGCTCGGGCACAAACACGGTAAGGGTTTATGTCCGCAAGTGGTGCTGCGGAAGCTATCTTGAGGATCAGGACGCTTTCCGTTATAACGGTATTTTCAGGGACGTTTACATTCTCTCGCGCCCGCACGGTCATATTTTTGATTTGGATTTAAGAGCAGAGGGAAACAGCATAATTTGTACCGCGGATAAGGACTTTACTGCCGAGCTGTACGACGGCGATATGCTTTTAGCCACGGGAATTTCCGAGGGCGGCAGGCTTTGCTTTACGGTTGATACGCCAAAGCTTTGGACGGCGGAAACACCCAATCTTTATACAGTAAAATTTTCAGCCGCGGGGGAGACGATAACCCGCAAGGCAGGCTTCCGCACTATTGAAATTTCCTCCGATTACGAGCTGCTTATAAACGGCACGCCTGTGAAGCTTAAGGGCGTAAATCACCACGATACCCACCCCGAAAAGGGCTGGACTATGTCGGAGGAGGATTACGTCCGCGACCTTAAGCTTATGAAGGAGCTTAATATCAATACAATCAGAACCTCTCATTATCCGCCGAGTCCGAAGTTCCTTGACTACTGCGACGAAATGGGCTTTTATGTCATACTTGAAACCGATATCGAGACCCACGGTTTTGTAAGGCGTTATGCTGATGTAGGCTACCGCTATGACGTTGAGTCGGCCGACTGGCCCTGCGTAAGTCCCGAATGGAAGAAAGAATTTTTAAGCCGTATGGAGCGCGCCTATGAGAGGGATAAAATCCACACCTCGGTTATTATGTGGTCGACGGGCAACGAAAGCGGATTCGGCGAAAATCAGCACGATATGATTGAATGGCTGAAATCACGCGACAGTCTTCGCCTCGCCCACTGCGAGGACGCCTCCAGAAAGGGTACACCCGACAATACCGACGTTTTCTCTATGATGTACCCCTCGGTAGACACGATTAAGGGCTGGGCAAAGGACGATAACATCAAACAGCCTGTATTTATGTGCGAGTACGCCCACGCCATGGGCAACGGACCGGGCGGGATTTGGGATTACTGGAACGCCATATATGGTAACAAAAAGCTTATAGGCGGCTGTGTTTGGGAATGGGCGGATCATATAGTTCTTGACGGCGGCGTGCAGAAGTACGGCGGCGACTTTGAGGGCGAGCTTACCCACGACGGCAATTTCTGCTGTGACGGTATGGTGTTTGCCGACCGCTCTTATAAAGCAGGTACCTATGAAATTAAAAACACCTACGCGCCCTTCCGCATAAGGTGGGAGGACGGCGCGCTTAAGCTTAAAAACTGCTTTGACTTCACCTCTTTTGACGGATATTCCTTTGAATATGAGATCACAGCGGACGGCGAATGTCTTGAGAAAAAAATCGTCCGCCTTAACACGAGACCGCGTGAAGAGTTTACCCTTACGCCGCTTGTTAAGCTCCCTGAAAGCTGTAAGCTGGGGTGTTATATAACCGTCAGAATGATTGATTCCGATAATTTCGAGGTGGGCTGTCTGTGGGAGCGGCTCCCCGTTCCGACAGTGATTGCCGAAGTTTTCAAGCAGCCTCTTGTATTGCAGGAGGGGGACTTTGAAATTACGGCGGAGGGGGAGGATTTCCGTTACGTTCTCTCTAGGCAGACGGGAATGTTCGAGAGTATTACGGCAAAGGGCGAGCAACAGCTCAAAGCCCCCGCGAAGCTTTCTTATTTCCGCGCTACTACCGATAATGACCGCAATATGAAGGCATTGTGGGACAGAACGAATATCTGGCAGGGCGAGAATTTCGACTGCGTGTTTACAAAGATATATTCCTGCAAGGTTTCGGACAACAAGGCGGTATTTACCGCTTCGTCGGCGGGCATTTCGCGCAAGCCCTTCTTTAACTTTACGCTTTCTTATGAGTTTTTTGCAGACGGGTCTGTAAATGTTGCGCTTGACGGAAAAATCAGGGAAAACGTTGTCTGGCTGCCGCGGCTCGGTTTTGAATTTAAGCTGCCGTACGAAAAGGACAGCTTTACCTATTTCGGCAACGGTCCGCTTGAAAGCTACCGCGATATGACCCATCACGGAGTCGTCGCGTTTCACGAAAGCAACGCTGACCGCGAGTATGTAAACTACGTCCGTCCGCAGGAGCACGGAAATCATACCGATTGCAGGTTGCTTGATATTAATAATTCTCTTAAATTCAGCGCGGATAATATGGAGATAAGCGTGCTCCACCACAGTATTGAGGCGCTCACCGCCGCCGAGCATACCGACGAGCTTAAAAGGTCCGACGGCACTCAGGTAAGGGTGGATTATAAGGTCTCGGGAATAGGCTCTAATTCCTGCGGCCCCGCGCTTGACGGCAAATACCGCCTTGACGAAAAGGATATTTCCTTTAAGTTTACAATAAAATTATGATGTTTTTAAACGGACATCCGATTATC
>CABVAD010000081.1 GCA_902496265.1 uncultured Oscillospiraceae bacterium | reverse complement strand
ACATACGCTAATGCGATTTGGGAAGGAAAACCTATGATTACATTTGACCAAGAGAACGAAATTTTTTATCTTAACACTAAAAGCACCACCTATGCAATGGGGGTGTGGAACGGTGAAAGGCTGTTTCACCGCTATTGGGGTAAAAAACTTGTAAATCCTTTGTCTAAGACGGATTTGAGCGATTATGGAGTAAGAATCTTTGAGGCTAAGGATTTAGAGGAGGGCAATTCCGATATTGTTCCGTTTGAGTATTCGACCTACGGCAATGCGGATATGCGCATACCCTCCGCCGAGTTTAAATTTGCGGACGGCAGCCGCGTATCTAATCTTACATATAAAGGTTATGAAATATTGGGCGGCAAGCCCGCTTTGGAGGGACTGCCCGCGACCTACTGCGAGGAGGGCGATAAGGTTGAGACCCTTACGGTACATCTTGAAGATACCTACCAAAATGTAGATGTTTTTCTTTCTTATTCGGTATTTGAAAATTTGGACGCTATCACCCGCAGTGCAAAGATTGTAAACAGGGGAGAGCGACTGCTCCTTGATTCTGCAATGAGCGCGACGGTAGATTTTTACGGCAGTTCCGAACGGGAAATACTCCACCTTGACGGTGCGTGGGCAAGGGAGCGGCACATTACAAGACAGACGATTGTATGCGGCAATCAGAGTATAAACAGCCGCTACGGCTGCAGCAGTGCGTTCCACAACCCGTTTATTGCTCTGTGTGATAAAAACGCAACCGAAAATCATGGTAATGTCTATGGCTTTAACCTTGTTTACAGCGGTAATTTTACAGCGGGAGCGGAGCGCAATCCGTACAATAGTATCCGTGCATACATAGGCATTGACCCGACTAATTTTCAGTTTGTTTTAGAGAACGGCGACAGCTTTCAGACCCCCGAGGCGGTACTGGTTTATTCGGCTAATGGTTTAGGAGAAATGTCACGTATATATCATAAGCTATACCGCGCCCGCCTTTGCAGGGGTAAGTACAGAGATTCCGAGCGATTTGTGCTTATAAACAACTGGGAGGCTACCTATTTTGATGTTAATGAGGATAAGATAGTCGCAATCGCCGAGAAAGCCGCCAAAATCGGAATAGACACAATGGTGCTTGACGACGGCTGGTTCAGTAGCCGAACCTCGGATAAAAACGGACTCGGCGACTGGTACGAAAACCGCGACCGACTGCCGAACGGATTAGAGGGGCTTGCAAAGCGTATAAATGCCCTTGGTATGCATTTCGGGCTTTGGTTTGAACCTGAAATGGTAAACCCGGGAACGGAATTATTTAAAAATCACCCCGATTGGATTATCCACACTAAGGGAAGAAAGCCGTCCCTGCGTCGAAATCAATTAACTTTAGACTTTTCAAGAGATGATGTATGCGATTATATCATTGATACATTATGCGGAATACTAAGCCGTGCTAACATTGAATATGTAAAGTGGGATATGAACCGCGCGATGTCTGAGCCGGGGTCTGCCTCCCTAGACGGCGAGCATCAGGGCGAGGTAATGCACCGCTATATTTTAGGACTTTACAGAGTGCTTGAAACATTGACACAGCGCTTTCCGAACATTCTTTTTGAAAGCTGTTCAAGCGGCGGATCAAGGTTTGACGCGGGAATGCTTTACTATATGCCCCAGACCTGGACAAGTGATGACAGCGACGCGGTTGAGCGGCTTAAAATTCAGTACGGCACAAGCATAGTTTACCCGTTTAGCTCAATGGGTGCGCATGTTTCGGCAGTACCTAACCATCAGGTCGGAAGAATGACAAGCTTTGATTTGCGTTGCAATGTAGCGCTGGCGGGACAGTTCGGTTTTGAGCTTGACCTTAACAAATGCACTGAGGAAGAGCTTAAAACCGCCGAAAAAGCCGTAAAAACCTACCGCGAATTGGGAGGAGTGTTCCACAAGGGCGACTGCTACCGCTTAAAATCCCCCTTTGACAGCGATGCTTGCGCTATCGAATTTGTTTCGGAGGACAAAAACACCGTAATTTTAACGGTAAACTCTGACCGTGCGACACCGAATGCACCCGACGAGTATATTCTGCTTGAGGGAATTGACGAAAATGCGGTCTACACCCTTGACGGCACGGATAAGCGCTTCGGCGGCGATTACCTTATGAATATCGGCTGGCATTTTGTAAACGACAGTGAAAATCAATCAATTTTAGCAGTATTGAAGCGTATTAAATAATGCTTTCCGATATTGAGTAAGATTATAATGAGTATAAATAAAAGTAATCCAAACGCCGAAATAGTGCTGATAACCCTCCTCCTACCATTTTCCAAAAAAGGTGCGGTCAATGCGGCAGAGTTCATTTTTTCGGAGTTGGATAAATAACAATAATACTAAAAGGAAGACCGTTATGTTTATAGATTACAAATCACCGTCAGTAAGATTTACAGGGAGGTTTGCAGAGCTTAACAATACTATGACTGCTACGGCCGCGGGCTCTGCTGTTGAAATAGCCTTTAAGGGAGACAGCATACTCTTAAAATTTGATCTGACGGATCAGGAATACCCTTATCCCCACCTTTGGATGCAGCTTGACGGCGGAGCGTGGATAGAAGCACAGTTGGACTGCTACTTAAGAATAAATGCAAACAGCGCAGGAACGCACTTGGCAAAAATCGTCCTCAAAAGCACGTTAGAGATGCAGGAACGCTGGAATCCCCCTATTGCCGCAAAGCTTTCCTTTGTTGGTGCGGAGATTGAGGAAACAGCATTATTGCCGGAAGACAACAGGAAGACGATTGAGATTATAGGTGACTCCATAACCGAGGGAGTTCTTATTGACGCAGACAAACAACCCATAGAACCCGAGCCTGCCTGTAGAACCTTTCAGGACGATGTTTTTGCGACATACGGATATATTACGGCACAGAACCTAAATCTTAGATCCTATCATGTCGGGTACGGAGCGGTCGGATTTACCCATGGCGGCAGCGGAAATGTTCCTGCAGTAAACGATTCATACGATTATTGCTTCGGCGGTGCTCCTGTAACATACGGTCATCCCGATTTTATACTTATTAATCACGGCGTTAATGATTCGGGCGGAGATGTGAATAATTATATTCGTGAATATGAGCGCTTTTTAAAGCATTTAATTGAGGTTCACGAAACTTCAAAAATAATTGTTCTCAACAATTTTAGAGGATCGTATAAAGACGAAACCAAAGAGATGGTATCGCGTTTTAATAAGGAACACGGAACCGATGTCTTTTATATTGATTCTTCGGGTTGGGTTGCGTTTGAACCGCTCCATCCTCTGCGTGACGGTCACAAAATAATAGCAGAGCATTTAACCAAAATTCTGAAGAGAAAATATTCATTGTAATAAAATGAGAGTATACAGTATTATGACTTGTTTTTTCCCGACGGTGGAAAGCGCCGGATTGAGCATTGCGGCTTTTACTGCGAGTACAACCGTTTGGATGAAAATACAGAGTGAACAATAATCCTTATACGGAGCTGATGTTTGTATGGCCGAAAGCAAAATTGTAAGAATCGGTAATTCTAAAATTACTATAGAACTTGACAAAGGAAACGGATTGATTCGCGGACTCTTTGCGCCGCTCGGCGATTACAAACTTGCCGATAAAAACGGCTTTGGGGGCGTAAGATATACCCTTAAAGGGGACGATATAAAAACCGATGTTGCCTTTACTGCGTATAACGACAGACTTGCAAGTTATGACAGCACCGAAATAACCGAAAACGGAGCGCTTTGTGAAAACAAAGCGCTCGGTGTCCATACCTTATTTAAATTGGAAAATGATGTCTTAAGGATTGATTCATTCGCGGAAAACGGGGATATTTCTCAGTTCGGAATTGATTTGAATTTTAATTTTTTAGGTAAAAAGAACGGCACATACATAGGTCAGATTTTACCGTCGTCACCGTATACATCACTTTCGGGCGACAGAATGTATTGCATTATGCCGATAGTAGGCGTTGGGTTTTGCGCGGTTGTTTCTATAACAGAAAATGCTATTTGGAAAATTGATTATTCGCCGTATTGTGCGGGACATTACATTAACGGTTTTCAGATTATGTCATCTACGGACAGCCTTTTCGGCAGGGAAGGCAAAAAGGAGCTTTCATTAAGGCTTGTGTTTGCGGAAACCGTTGAGGACTGTTACAAAAAAATACAGTCTTTATATGACGCGCCTATGATAATTCCGTCGGTTACAGGCACCTTCGGCGAACGGCTTTCGGTAGAAATTATCGGAAATGCCAATACGGTAAAGGTACTTCTTGAAGATCAAGAGCAGACAGTACCCGTAAAGGACGGAAAGGCGGAGATAACCGCCCTCGGATACGGGAGACATATCCTGATTCCTTACCTTGACGGTGACGCGGGTCTTGATACCGAGGTATGGTTTGGAGGAGACATAAAAGCGCTCTTTGAAAAGAGCTGTGACTCTGTAAGCAAGCCCTATCACGGCGACGATAACCTATGCGAGGGTATGACCTGGTGCTGGTCAATGCTTTGCTATATGAATATGTACGGCGATAAAAGGTATATTGATAAGGTTGAAGACGCGCTTAAAACCGTAATGGGCGAGGTGAGAGAACCTGTCCCGAGACAGACTATTTTACCCTATGGGGCAGACGGCTTTCCGCCTTATCATATTTATAAATCAAAAAGGGTGCAGGAGCAGTTTTTCGGTATATCAATGCTGACCGAAATGTATAAGCTGACCAAGGACAGAAAGTATCTTGATTTTGCGGCAAACTCGGCAAAGACAATGATAAATTGCTACCAGCGCGAGGACGGAGCTATAGTTCCCGAAACCGATTACACAACGGTCTGCGCACCGATAATTCCCATAATTGATTTGGCTATGATATATAAAGATATGGATAAAGCCGAATATAACTACTTTGCAAACTCCGCTAAAAAGATTGCCGAATATCTTGTAAAGCGCGGTCTGCACTTCCCGACCGAAGGGGAAATAAGCGACATAAACGATGAGGAAATGGAGGAGGGCTCGATTTCCTGTACGGCGCTTTCGGTGCTTTATTATTGCAGGTACATCGAGAAGCGTCAGGATTATATAGATTTTGCGGAGAAGATATTAAGTCTGCACGACTATTTTGTAAGCTATACTCCCGATGTAAGGCTTTACAGGTCAACAATGAGATGGTGGGAGACCATTTGGGAAGGCGACGGCACGGGACCTGCAATTTGTGCGGGACACGCCTGGAGCATATGGCGAGCCGAGGCGGATTACCATATGGCTGTGCTTACGGGAAATGAGGAATACTACAAAAAATCGTTGAACGCCTTTATGACTAATTTTTCAAAGATCACAGTTGAGGGCAAATCCTTTGCTTGCTACCAGCCCGATTACTTTACGGGCGGCGGATATACGGGAACAAGGGAAACTCTAAAGCAGCTTTCAAGCGAGGACATTCCCAAAAGGTATGAAATAACCCACGGATATCCCAAGCATTTTGACAATTCGCTTTCAAGATATGTTTGGGCAAGAGCCTGTGCTACCTGGCTTAAGGACGGTAAATTGTAATTGAATTTTTGGGTTAAAAAGAATTTGTGCTTGAAAAAGGAAGA
>CABVAD010000080.1 GCA_902496265.1 uncultured Oscillospiraceae bacterium | reverse complement strand
GTCCTAAAGCCTAAAAAAACAGTCGGCTTATGCCGACTGCCTCTGTGATTATACCGCAATTACCTGCATTGCGGCTTTTATTCCATAAAAATTTGTACCCAATAATATTTTCCGTCCTTTATAATAATGCCTATCGCGGTACGGGTGAACTTATCGGAAAGAATATTGTTTTTTGACTGCTCGGATTTCATCCAGTAATCAAAAACTTCCTGCGCGGTCAAGCCGCTGTCAGCGCTGCTGAAAATATTTTCAGCATATTTATCGCCCTGCACGGTAACGAAATTTTCAGCGATTTCCTTAGCCCGTGTATCGGCTTCTGTCTGCGCTTCAGAACTGTCTTTAATCTCATTAAGACTGTTTATAGTTCTTTCATTATTAACAAGGTCTAAAAGCTCTGCGCGCAAGGCGGCGTAATTCGGTGTAAGGGTGGGGATTTGCTCGGTTTCCTTTTCGTGGCAGACTGCACATTCGCGCTCCTTGATACCCGCGGTTAAAACAGTAGCGTCTGACGCAGTTTTCCACTCGCCCCAGCTATGACCCTTTTTCGGAACATAGTTGTCTATTTTAGTCTCGCCGCACTCTACGCACTTGTAAATCGTATAGCCGTCCTCGGTGCATTTAGGCTCAACACGGGTAATTTTATAGGCGTGAAGATGCGAGGAGGTGTTTTGGTCGGAAGGTTGGCTCGGCTTAGCGGGTTTTACTGTACTGCTCGGTTTGGAAGAGCTCGCCGAGCTTGTTTGACTGCTTGAAGCAGGCTCGCTGCTGCTTGAGTATGAAGAAGTATCCGAGCTGTCCGTATCGCTGTGGGTCATATCTTCCCCGCCGGGAATTACGGGAGAGCTTGAATAATCCTCAGTACTTCTGCAGGCGGAAAGCAAAAACAAAAGCACAAGGCATATTATTAAAAACGATATGTGTTTTCTTGATAACATACGCGTTCCTCTCAAAAATTTATTATGCACATATTATATTCCAAAAACACCGTTTTGTCAATCGGATAAATTAGGGACTGCTTTTTACGGCAGTCCCCTGTAAAAAATTCTATTTTATTTTGAATACTTTTCGCGCGGAACGTAGGAGGTGTGCAGGTCGTGATGCGCCTTGTGTCCGCCGAAGCCGTCGTACCACTCGCTGTAAAGGGTCTTGATAACGGGGGATTCGTGGGATTTTCTTATCGGCATTGCAGCGTCCTGATCATAAAGAGCCTTTGCACGGACAGCCTTCAAATCAACGGTATCCCTTACATACTGGGGCTGAATCGGCTGACCGCCGCCGTTTACACAGCCGCCGGGGCAGCCCATTATCTCAACAAAGGTCCAGCCGTTCGGATTGCCGTTCTTCATCATATCCATTACGCACTTAGCCGCCGCCGCGCCCGAAGCAACAGCAACCTTAATATCGCTGCCGCCTATATTGACGGTAGCCTCCTTAAGACCTTTTGTACCGCGGACAGCGGTGAAGTCAACTTCGGTGTTGTCCTTGCCGGTAAGCCAGTCGTTAGCGGTTCTGAGCGCCGCCTCCATAACGCCGCCCGTAGCGCCGAAGATTACAGCAGCACCCGTATCCTCGCCGAGCGGATTGTCAAATTCCTCGTCGGGCAGCCAGTCAAAGTGCATACCCGCGCGCATAATCATACGCGAAAGCTCACGGGTGGTGATAGCAATATCAACGTCGGGTACTCCCGCCGCGCTCTGGTCGGCTCTGCCAATCTCAAACTTCTTAGCGGTACAGGGCATAACCGAAACCGAAACAATATCCTTGGGGTCAATTCCCATCTTCTCGGCATAATATGTCTTAATTACCGCGCCTGCCATCTGCTGCGGAGATTTGCAGGAAGAAAGATGCTCGAGCATATCGGGATAGTAGAACTCGCAGAACTTAACCCAACCGGGTGAGCAAGAGGTAATCATCGGCAGAGTTCCGCCGTTTTTAATGCGCTCAACAAGCTCATTCGCTTCTTCAACTATTGTAAGGTCGGCTCCGAAGTTTGTATCAAACACCTTGTCAAAGCCGAGTCTGTGCAGGGCGGCAACCATTTTGCCCTCAACATTAGTGCCGATCGGCATACCGAAGCACTCGCCGAGCGTAGCCCTTACAGAGGGAGCGGTCTGAACCACAACGTGCTTTGTCGGGTCGGCAAGAGCCTCCCAAATCTTGTCGGTATCGTCCTTTTCGGTGAGCGCGCCTGTCGGGCAGACAACGGTACACTGACCGCAGGAAATACACGGAACCTTAGAAAGGCCAACCTCAAAGGGGGTGCCGATTGCGGTGTCGATACCGCGGTTATTAGCGCCTATTACGCTTACATACTGCTCCTTGCAGGCGGCAACACAGCGGCGGCAAAGCACGCACTTGTTGTTATCCCTTACAAGGTGGGGAGTGGACTCGTCAAGCGCGTAAACAGGCTTGAAGCCCTCAAAAGCGGTGGAGTCAACGCCGTAATCGCGGCAGAGCTTCTGAAGCTCGCAGTTGGTGGAACGAACGCAGGAAAGACACTTTTTATCGTGGGTCGAAAGAATAAGCTCTAATGTAGTTCTTCTTGCTTTCTGAATTTTCTCGGTATTTGTAAGTACCTCCATGCCCTCGCTTACGGGGTAAACACAGGCGGTAACAATCCTGAAGCCTCTTCCCTCGTTAACCTCAACAACGCAGATACGGCAGGCGCCGATCTCGTTCTTTTCCTTCATAAAGCAGAGGGTGGGTACTTCAATTCCGGCAAAACGCGCGGCGTCTAAAACAGTAGAGCCCTTTGGAACGCTTACCGAAATACCGTTTATTTTAACATTTAACATATCCATTATTTAAGGCTCCTTTCTTACTTCTTAACAATCGCGCCGAACGGACAGTTGGAAATACAAGCACCGCACTTGATACAGGCTTTCTGATTGATTTCGTGCGGGCTCTTGATAGCGCCGCTGATAGCACCGACAGGGCAGTTACGGGCGCACTTTGTACAGCCCTTGCACTTGTCGGGATCGATTGAGTAAGAAACGAGATCCTTACATACTCCCGCAGGGCAAACCTTATCCTTAACGTGAGCGACATACTCCTCGCGGAAGAATTTAAGGGTTGCAAGCACGGGGTTGGGTGCGGTCTGACCCAGTCCGCAGAGTGAGTTCTGCTTAATGTAGAGACAAAGCTCCTCCATCTTATCAAGGTCTTCCATAGTGCCGTTGCCCTTTGTAATCTTATCGAGCATTTCAAGCAAACGCTTTGTGCCTACGCGGCAGGGTGTGCACTTACCGCAGGACTCGTCAACCGTAAATTCAAGGAAGAACTTAGCCATATCGACCATACAGGTGTCCTCGTCCATAACGATAAGTCCGCCCGATCCCATCATACAGCCGATAGCGGTCAGGTTATCGTAATCAACCTCGGTATCGATAAGGCTTGCGGGGATACAGCCGCCCGACGGGCCGCCTGTCTGCGCCGCCTTAAACTTCTTGCCGTTCGGAATACCGCCGCCGATATCCTCAATAATATGGCGGAGTGTAGTACCCATCGGAATTTCGACAAGTCCCGTGTGCTTAATCTTGCCGCCCAAGGCAAATACCTTTGTACCCTTTGATTTTTCGGTTCCCATTGAAGCGAACCAATCGGCGCCTCTTAGAATAATCTGAGGGATATTTGCAAAGGTCTCAACATTGTTTTCAACTGTCGGAGAATTGTAAAGTCCCTTAACCGCAGGATAAGGCGGACGGGGTCTCGGCTCGCCGCGGTTGCCCTCTATTGAGGTCATAAGCGCGGTTTCCTCGCCGCAGACGAAAGCGCCCGCGCCTAAACGGATATGTAAATCAAAATCAAAGCCCGAATCGAAAATGTTTTTGCCCAAAAGTCCGTATTCACGCGCCTGATCAATTGCTATCTGCAAGCGCTTAACCGCAATGGGGTACTCCGCGCGGACATAAACATAGCCCTGCGTAGCGCCGATAGCGTAGCCCGCAATCGCCATAGCCTCGATTACCGAGTGGGGGTCGCCCTCAAGCACCGAACGGTCCATAAACGCACCGGGGTCACCCTCGTCCGCGTTGCAGACAACATACTTCTGCGGAGCTTTATTTGGAGCGCAGAGCGCCCACTTTCTGCCCGTCGGGAAGCCGCCGCCGCCTCTGCCGCGAAGGCCCGAATCGGTAACGCATTTAATTACGTCCTCGGGGGTCATTTCGGTAAGCACCTTACCGAGAGCCGCATAACCGTCCCTTGCGATATATTCGTCAATATTTTCGGGGTTGATAACTCCGCAGTTGCGAAGCACAACGCGGTTCTGCGATTTATAGAACGCGGTGTCGCCGAGCGCTACGTTGCCGACCTCTTTCTCTTCCTTGCCTGTGTCGTTATAAACAAGGCGTTCAACGATTCTTCCCTTTAAGAGATGCTCCTCGACGATTTCCTTAACATCGTCAGGGGTAACTCTGCTGTAAAACGTACCGTCGGGATAAACGATGACAACAGGTCCTAAAGCGCAAAGACCGAAGCAACCGGTCTGAACAAGCTTAATCTCGTCCGAGAGTCCGCAAGCCTCAATATTCTCGGCAAAAGCCTTTTGAATATCCATGCTTCCGGAGGAGGTACAGCCTGTACCGCCGCAAATCAATACATGTGCACGAATCATAATTTAACCTCCAATTACTCCTTTGAGCCGTCAAGGGTATATTCAGCTACAACCCTGCCGCCCTTAATATGCTCATCAACAACACGCTTAGCCTTTTCAGCGGTCATTTTAACATAAGTGACCTTATCCTTGCCCTGCTCAAATACCTCAACAACAGGCTCTAAGCTGCAAAGGCCGATGCACCCGCTCTGTAAAACGGTAACCTTATCCGCAAGACCCGCGCCGTATACCTCTTCAGCGAACGCGTTAAGCACGGGACGCGCTCCCGCCGCAATACCGCACTCCGCCATTCCTACAACAATGCGAATATCCTTTGTTCCCTCACGAAGGATAATGCTGTCCTTCATTTTGTCTTTAATTGCCTGTAATTCAGCCAATGACTTCATATCTTTCTTCCTTTCGTAGCAGCTTGTCTCAATCGGGTCTGATGCCCAAAACAGTTCTTAAGCTTTAAGGCAACAGACGGCACATAGCCGAAATATGTATTTATTTCCCGTATTTTTCGAGTATGCCGTCAACATCGTCCACGGTAAGTCTTCCGTAAACCTCGTCATTGACGGTGAGCACGGGAGCAAGTCCGCAGGCGCCTATACAGCGGCAGGCGGTAAGCGAAAATCTGCCGTCAGGCGTACATTCGTCCGCGCCTATGCCTAATTTTTCGCTGAGCTTGTTGAAAATATCGCCCGAGCCCTTAACATAGCACGCTGTACCGAGACAAACCGAGATATTGTACTCTCCCTTGGGAGAAAGGGAAAACTGCGCATAAAAGGTTGAAACACCGTAAACCTTTTCAAGCGGCACGTCCATTCCCTCGGCTATCATAGCCTGTACCTCCATCGGAAGATAACCGTAAATATCCTGCGCCTGCTGCATAACAGACATTAGCAAGCTTTTATCGTGACGGCTTGCTTCGATTACTTCCTTCAGCTTCTGTTCCTGTTCAGCTGTCCCCTTAAAGGGAAGGCTACTGATTTTTTTTTGCATGAACCGAATCCTCCTACGTTTAATTGTATAGCGGTTTACCAAGCGGCATCAACGCAGCTATATCCAAAACTACATATACTTATGTAGTAT
>CABVAD010000079.1 GCA_902496265.1 uncultured Oscillospiraceae bacterium | reverse complement strand
ATTATCGGCGCTTAACAGCAAGTCGTATTGGGGTTTTATTTTCAAGAAGATTGCAGAGAGTAGAGAGAAAGATGAAAGAACGTATAAATATTAGATGGCGGTTGGTCGTCTATGATATTCTTATATTATCAGCAGTTGAGTTTTTGTTGCTTGCGGTGTACCGAGGCAATAATGCTTTAACTTTAGCGGGCGGAATATCACAGGCGGCTCTTTCTTTTTTGTGTGTTTTCGTCTGCCGCTTTTTTGGCGGTATATACTCGCAAATATGGCGCTACGGCGGTATTCAGTGCTACATAAGACTGCTAATGTCCGACGCTGTCGCCTGTGTAATTAATTTCTGCTTCGAGCTTCTGCTTCCGATGCAGAAGGTCACTCCTGTCCGTCTGCTGGCGATTTGTTCGATGAATCTGCTGGGTGCGCTCGCTATGCGAATGATGTACCGTTACGCCTATAAATTCGGGGGCTGCGGCGGGATAAAGGGCAAGGTTTTGCGCCTGCTTCTGCTTATTTTCGCGGGCAACAAAATGCAGTTTGAAAGCATAAGCGACAGCTCGGACGAAAAGACAGGCAAAATCAGAATAGCAATAATCGGCGCGGGCAGGGTAGGAGTAAGCCTTGCGGAGGAGCTGACAAGCAATCCCTCCGCCGCATATGTCCCTAAATGCTTCGTGGATATAAGCCGCGAAAAGGCGGGAAAGATTATTCACGGTATTCCTGTTATTCCAGAAAGCGAGGCTACCTTCGGTAAGCTTGAGGAGCTGGGCGTTCAGGAAATTGTATTTGCTGTGCCGTGCTTAGACAGTGAGCGTAAAAAAGAGCTGTACGATTATTATAAGCAAAGCGGCCGAAAGGTTAAGGTATATGACTATCCGATTATGCAGTCGGCAGGCGGAAAGCGCAGACTCCGTGAGTTTGACGTTGAGGATTTGCTTTTCAGAAAGCCGCTTGTGGTTATGGATAAAGCCACCAAGGAGTATTACCGCGGCAAGGTTGTTCTGATTACGGGGGGAGGCGGCTCGATAGGCTCCGAGCTTACAAGACAGCTTGCAAAAATGAGCCCTCGGCAGATAATTATTCTCGATATATATGAAAACGGTGCGTACAATGTTCAGCAGGAGCTGAAAATTGCCTACGGAAACAGCCTTGATTTGCAGCTTGAAATCACTTCTATAACCAATAAAGCAGGACTAGAAAGGGTCTTTAATACATACCGTCCGCAGATTGTAATTCATGCCGCCGCGCACAAGCATGTTCCGCTTATGGAGCACAACTGTGTTGAAGCGGTGCAGAACAATGTTTTCGGTACGCAGAATGTTATTGATATGTGCGAGAAGTACGGTGCGGAGCGCTTTATGATGGTTTCGACCGATAAGGCGGTAAACCCGACGAACGTTATGGGCGCGACAAAGCGTATGTGCGAAATGCTGGTTCAAAGCGCCGCGACCTACGGCAATGTAAAATACAGCGCGACCCGCTTCGGCAATGTTCTCGGCAGTGCAGGTTCGGTAATTCCGCTCTTTAAAAAGCAGATTGAAAACGGCGGTCCCGTTACCATTACGGATAAGCGAATAATACGCTATTTTATGACCATTCCCGAGGCCTCTCAGCTGGTGCTTAAGTCGGGCGCAATGGCGAATAACGGCGAGCTTTTTGTGCTTGATATGGGCAAGCCCGTTAAGATTCTCGATTTGGCGGAAAATATGATTCGCCTTTCGGGCATTCAGGGAATAGAGATTGTGGAAACAGGTCTGCGTCCGGGCGAAAAGCTTTACGAGGAGCTTTTAGTTAAGACAGAAAAGCTTGAAAAAACCGCCGACGACCTGATTTTCATTGAAAAGGACTCTCCGCTTTCCAAGGAAGAAATCGAACGCAAAATGGATATGCTGGCTGCAGCCTGTGCTTCTGATGACGACCAAATGGCAAGACAGGCGCTTAAGGCTGCCGTCCCGACCTTTAAAACTTCGAATGAGGTAAACGGAAAGGTTGAGCAAGAGGACGCTCCGGCTGAAAGCACTGATAACGCGGAGCTTGCAACGGTTTAGGCTGACAGTATTATTATGAGCGAAAATACTGTTTAAAAATCAATCTTAATCAGAAAAGAGAAAACGGTAAATGGAGCCTTTTAAGAATAAAATATGGCTTTCGTCACCGACAATGCACGGCGATGAGCTTAAATATGTAAAGGAAGCCTACTACACCAACTGGATGTCAACAATAGGTGAGAATATAAACGAGGCGGAAAGGCTTGCCCGCGAAAAGGTAGGCTGTAAATACGCCGTGGGACTTTCCTGCGGCACCGCCGCACTGCACCTTGCGGTTAAGCTTGCGGGAGTAAAGCAGGGGGATAAGGTCTTCTGTACCGATATGACCTTTGCGGCAACTGTTAACCCCGTGATGTATGAAAAAGCCACCCCTGTGTTTATTGACACCGAGTACGACACATGGAATATGGACCCCAAAGCCCTCGAAAGGGCTTTTGCGCTTTATCCCGATACCAAGGTTGTAGTTGTTGCAAATCTTTACGGTACGCCCGCGAAATTTGACGAAATACTTGAAATCTGCAATAAGCATGGCGCGCTTCTTATAGAGGACGCGGCGGAATCTTTGGGAGCTACATATAACGGAAGACAAACGGGTACATTCGGAAAATACAACGCGATTTCCTTTAACGGAAACAAAATCATAACAGGCTCTTCCGGCGGTATGCTCTTAACCGACGATAAGTGGGCGGCGGATAAGGCGCGCAAGTGGTCAACCCAAAGCCGCGAGGCGGCACCTTGGTACAACCACGAGGAGGTCGGCTACAACTACCGAATGAGCAATGTAATAGCGGGAGTTGTAAGGGGGCAGTTCCCCCACCTTGAAGAGCATATAGCAAGGAAAAGGGAAATTTATTTCAGGTATAAAGAGGGCTTAAAGGATTTGCCTGTAAGTATGAATCCTTATGACGAGCAAAAGTCTGAGCCAAATTTTTGGCTTTCCTGCCTTATTATCGATAAGGACGCTATGTGCAAACAGGTTAGAAGCGACAGCGAGGCCTGCTTTGTGAGCGAAAAGGGTAAGTCCTGCCCGACCGAGATTTTGGAAACCCTTGCAAAGTATGACGCCGAGGGCAGACCTATTTGGAAGCCTATGCATATGCAGCCGATTTACCGCATGAATCCCTTTGTTACGGTTGAGGGCGACGGCAGGGCGAGAACGAACGCCTATATAGCGGGCGGCGGAATCGATATCGGAGCGGATATTTTTGCAAGAGGACTTTGTCTGCCCAGCGACAATAAAATGACAAACGACGAGCAGGACAAAATTATTGAAATAATAAAATCTTGTTTTTAAGGGGAACGCAATATGCCTGAAACTCTTATAAAAGAACCCGAGACGGAGGAAAGCACAGTCACCGTTTCAAACGGAATTTACGCAAGGTACATAAAGCGCCCTATGGATTTTTTTCTTTCGTTCTGTGCTGTTGCGGTGCTGTCGCCGATTTTGCTGGTGCTCACAATTATCGGCGCGATAGTTATGAAAGGAAACCCGTTTTTTGTTCAGGAACGCCCCGGTAAAAATGAAAAAATATTTAAGCTTATAAAATTCCGCACAATGACCTGCGAAAAAGACAAGGACGGAAAGCTCCTTCCCGACGAGCAAAGACTCACGGGCTACGGCGATTTTCTCCGCCACACCTCGCTTGACGAGCTCCCCGAGCTTTTCAACATATTAAAAGGCGATATGTCTATTATCGGCCCGCGCCCCCTTTTACCCGAATATCTGCATTATTACACCGAGACAGAACGTCACCGTCACGACGTAAGACCCGGGCTTTCTGGGCTGGCGCAGATAAACGGCAGAAACGCCGTAACCTGGGAAGAAAAGTTTTCGTGGGATTTAAAATATGTCGGCGATATAACCTTTTTCGGCGATATAAGAATAATTCTGTTAACGGTTAAAAAGGCTTTTATCAAGGTTGAGGGCGTTGAACTTAACCACGAGGGCAATCTGGCGGAAATAAGACAGGAAAAACTAAAGCAGGAAACAAAGGTATGATAAGCAAAGCTTTGATTATCGCTTAAGTCGAATGGAAGGGCAACGGTGTTTTACAAGGAGATAGGCATGAATAAACTTAAAATTTTATTTACCGGCGTTGGAAGACGAGTTGAGCTTATTCAAGCTTTTCGCCGTGCCGCAAATACTTTAAATATCGATTTAAAGCTTTACGGAGCAGATATTACCGATACCGCACCGGCATTAGCTTTTTGTGATTATACTCGGATTGTTTGCGGTATGAGGGATGCTGATTATATTCCGCAGTTGCTTGAAAATTGTCGGAATGATAAGATTGATCTGCTTATTCCGACTATTGATACCGATTTGTTGGTATTAAGCCGTAATACCGATAAGTTCGATTCAGTAGGAACACGGGTGCTTATCAGCAAAACGGATAAAATTAAAGTTTGCAGAGATAAAAATTATACGGCGGACTTTTTTGAGGCTTGCGGTCTTAAAGCACCGCGAACGCTTAACGATTACAAGAAATATAAAGATGCATATCCCTGTTTTATCAAGCCAAAGGACGGCAGCAGCAGCATTAATGCGTTTAAGGCTGAAAATGAATTTGATTTGAAGATTTATGCCGAACAAATTAAAGATTATGTTATACAGCCTTTTATTGAGGGAACGGAGTACACTGTTGACATTTTCTGTGATTTTGACGGAAATCCGATTTTCATTACTCCGCGTATACGGCTTGCCGTAAGAGGCGGAGAGGTTCTAAAAACCGAGATTTCATTGGATGAAATAATTATTGAAGAGAGCAAAAAGCTTATTGAAAGCTTTAAGCCGTGCGGTCCTATGACGGTTCAGCTGATTCGTGAAAAGAAGACAGGGGAAGATTATTTTATAGAAATAAATCCTCGTTTCGGCGGCGGCGCTCCTCTTAGTATGAAAGCGGGCGCAGGCTCTGCCGAAGCACTTTTAAATTTGATGTTTGGGAAGAAGGTCGGATTTTCGGAAGTAATTGACAACGACGCGGTATTCAGCCGATTCGACCAAAGCATTTGTACTTGCGTGGGAAAAAGAAAGCAGCCTATTAAAGGCATTATTTTTGATTTAGACGATACTCTTTATTCCGAAAAGCAGTATGTTAAAAGCGGTTATAAAGCAGTTGCAGAGTACTTAGGCGATAAAAAGCTTGCCGATAAATTATGGAAGTATTTTGAGACACAAAAACCTGCTGTTGACGAGCTGTTAAATGAAATCGGGTGCATAGACGAAAAGGAAAAATGCTTAGAGGTATATCGGGAGCATTCTCCTCAAATAGAGCTTTATGACGGTGTGGCGGAAATCATCAGAGACTTGAAAAGTAACGGCATAAAGGTTGGAATAATAACGGACGGCAGAGTGTCCGGACAAAAGAAAAAGATTGCGGTGTTAGGCTTGGATAGGCTTGTCGACGATATTATTATCACAGACGAGCTTGGCGGTATACAGTTCCGAAAGCCATGCGATATAGCCTTCCGCATTATTCAAAACAGATGGAGAATTCCTTTTGAACAAATGATTTACATAGGGGATAATCCCGCAAAAGATTTCACGGCACCGAAACAGCTTGGAATGAGAAGCATTTATTTTGAGAATAAAGACGGTCTTTATTCGCGCGAGGGTACTTTCGGTGTTGATAAAATAGATAAATTAAGCGATTTGATAACATA
>CABVAD010000078.1 GCA_902496265.1 uncultured Oscillospiraceae bacterium | reverse complement strand
TCTTCCCTGAAATACGAAAGACCCAGATGCGCGGGCGGCTGATTTTCGCGCTTTTTACGCATACTTACGATAACAAGCACCAGAATTGTGACAACATACGGAAGCATCTTGAAAATTTCCTGCGTGCTGACCGCAAGATTCGGGATATAATTGTGAACTATAAAGAGTCCGCCGAAAAGAATTGAACCTAAAATGCCTATACCCGGCTTCCAGACCGCAAAAATAACAAGCGCGATTGCAAGCCAGCCGCGGTCGCCGAAGGCGTCGTTGGACCACACACCGTTCGCGTAATCCATTACATAATAAAGACCTCCCAAGCCCGCGATAACGCTGCCTATACAGGTGGCACAGTATTTATACTTACCAACGCTTATTCCCGCCGCGTCCGCCGTTGCGGGATCCTCGCCTACCGAACGCAGTTGCAGTCCCAGTTTTGTGTTCTTAAGCACATAAGCCGAGACAAGCGCAATAATTATTGCTATATACGCTAAAAAACCGTAGGAAAGAAATATCTTTCCGAACCAGCCGAGCTTGTCCGCAAACGGCAAGGCGGCGCGGAAGCAGTTGCTGGTATTTGTGATGGCTATTGAGGGCAAATCGCTTCCCGTAAGCTTAATCAGCGAGCCTCCGAAAAAGTTGCCGAAGCCGACGCCGAAGGTGGTAAGCGCAAGACCCGTCACGTTCTGATTTGCGCGCAGGGTAGTTGTCAGAAAGGCGTATATAAGTCCCATTAAAAGAGATCCCATTATACAGCACATGAGCGGTATAAAGACGGCGAGGAATGGGTTGAGCGCCCCGCCCGCAGGAACCGACTGCTCGTAAAGAAAAGCGCCGATAACCCCGCATATGCCCCCGACATACATTATTCCCGGGATTCCGAGGTTAAGATTTCCGCTTTTTTCGGTAATAATCTCGCCTGTAGAGCCAAAGAGAAGGGGTATACCCTGCATAATGGCACGGTGAATAAACGAAACCAACATTACGCCTTACCTCCCTTTTCGCTGCCGCGGAATTTTACCGTATAGTTGATGAAAAACTCGCTTCCGATAATGAAGAAAATAATGATTCCCGTTATAATTTCCGAGAAAGAAGCGTTCAGTCCGAAGATGGTCGAAATCTCGATTGCTCCCTTTTGCAGGAATACCAATAAAAACGAGGTGAGCACCATATAAAGCGGATTAAACTTTGCAAGCCACGAAACCATAATTGCGGTAAAGCCGCGGCCCGCGGCGGTGTCGCGCGTGATGGTGTGATCCGTGCCGCTTACAAGCAGGAGTCCCGCGATACCGCAGATAGCGCCCGAAAGGAGCATTGTTCGGATAATAACCTTTTTAACATTTATTCCGATATAGCGGGCGGTGTTTTCACTCTCGCCCACAACCGAAATTTCGTAGCCGTGCTTACTGTATTTAAGATAAATATACATAACCACGGTGATTACCGCGACGACTATTATATTGAGCAGATAGTCGTGGCCGCCAAGCGTCGGAAGCCAGCCCGCACGGGTGTCGCTGTTGATAACCCCTATCTGACCGGAGCCTTTAGGCACCGACCATTTAAGGGAAAAATAGGACACAATCTGTATTGCGATGTAGTTCATCATAAGGGTGAAAAGGGTCTCGTTTGTGTTCCATTTTGCCTTGAAAAGCGCGGGAATAAGCGCCCAAACCGCACCCGCGACTATGCTTGCAACTATTATTACGGGCAAGAGAAGCCATGACGGCATTTTACTGCCGAAAAGAATCATACACGCCGCAGTAGCCATTCCGCCTATGAGCACCTGACCCTCCGCGCCGATATTCCAAAAACGCATTTTAAATGCGGGAGTAACGCCTAATGATACGCACAAAAGCATTGCGATACCCTGCAAAAGACTCCATATGCGTCTTTCGGTGCCTATCGCGCCGTCTATCATAGTAGCGTAAACCTTGATTGGATTTTCACCCGTCAAAAGCACGGTTACTAACGCACAGACGATAAGCGCCGCCGCAACCGAGGCTATTCTGATAAGCCATGCCGCCCACCAAACAACTCCGTCCCGCTTGACAATGTGAAAAAGGGGCTCGTTTATCTGTTTTTTGCTGTTTTTCATTGCTCGCCGCCTCCTTCCTGTGCGGTTTCCGCCGTGTTAGCGGTCATAAGGTAGCCTATCTGTTCCTTTGTAGCGCCGCGCCCGTCGACTATGCCCGTGATTTTGCCCGAGCCGATAACCATAATACGGTCGCAAAGCTCGACTAAAACATCAAGGTCCTCCCCAACAAAAATAACCGCGACGCCGTTTTCCTTTTGCTTGTTTAAGAGATTGTAGATTGTATAGGACGAGTTAATGTCAAGTCCCCTTACGGGATACGCCGCCATAAGCACGGTCGGAGCCGCCGCTATTTCGCGCCCGACAAGCACCTTCTGAACATTTCCGCCCGAAAGCTTTCTTACGGGAGTGGCGGCGCTCGGGGTTACGACCTCAAGCTGTTCGATTATGTTTTCCGCAAGGTTTTTAGGACTTTTGCGCTGTAAAAAGGGCGATTTACCCTTGCGGTAGCTTCTTAACATCATATTATCGACAATATCCATATTCCCGACCAGCCCCATACCGAGCCTGTCCTCGGGCACGAAAGAGAGTCTTACGCCAAGTTCCCTTATCTGCATAGGGGTTTTGTCGCACAAATCGTCCTGTGTGCCCGTTTTCGGATTGTTGTAAATAATTTCTCCGTTTTCAAGGTGCTGAAGTCCCGCGATAGCTTCGAGAAGCTCGCGCTGACCGCTGCCCGCAATTCCCGCAATACCGAGTATCTCGCCCGATTTCGCCGTAAAGGAAACATTGTCAAGCACCTTTACCCCCTCGCGGTTCATACAGTTAATATTCTTTACAACAAGCCTGTCCTGCGGGTCTTTAGGCTCGCTTCTTTCAATATCAAGCGATATTTTCTTGCCCACCATCATTTCGGTAAGCTGAGCCTCATTTGTCTCAGCAGTCTCAACCGTGCCTATATACTCGCCCTTGCGCAGTACCGAAACCCTGTCCGAAAGGGACAGCACCTCGTGAAGCTTGTGTGTTATAATAATTATCGCCTTTCCGTCCTCCCTCATTCTGCGAAGAACGGCGAAAAGCTTTTGCGTTTCCTGCGGGGTAAGCACCGCCGTCGGCTCGTCAAGAATAAGAATATCCGCGCCGCGGTAAAGCACCTTTATAATTTCGACCGTCTGCTTTTCGGATACCGACATCTCGTATATCTTTTTATTCGGGTCTATTTCAAAGCCGTACTGCTCGCTTATTTGCTTAATCTTTTCGGCGGAGCGGCGCAGATTATAGCGTTTTTCCTCCTCGTCAAGTCCGAGAATAATATTTTCCGCGGCGGTGAAAACATCGATAAGCTTAAAGTGCTGGTGAATCATTCCGATTCCGTACCCGAAGGCATCGCGCGGCGAGCGGATTACTACTTCCCTGCCGTCAATGAAAATCTGACCGCTGTCAGGAAAATAAATTCCTGCAATCATATTCATAAGGGTGGTTTTGCCGCTGCCGTTTTCCCCGAGAACAGAGAGTATTTCCCCTCTTTTTACATAAAGGCTTACGTCCTTATTGGCTGCAACGCTTCCGAAGCTTTTGGTAATATTTTTAAGCTCAATAGCGGGTTTTGAACTCATTGCTGTTCCTCCGATTTCCAAATTCAGAAAAATATATTGCCGCTTAAGCAGTACATTTTTCAGAATTTGCCGATATATTCAAAAGATTTCAGGCGGGGCAATCTATGCCCCGCCTTAGATATTCCGACGAGGGCGCGCAGGATAGGCTTATAAGCCCTCGGCGGAGATTAACCTGAAATTAGAATTTCTTGTTGGAAAGTGTGATGCCGTCAATCTGTAAATCGAAGTACGGAGCAGAACGCTTCTCAGACTCATGGAAGTAACCGTCGGCAACAACCTCGGTGTCGGGTGTGTACTTCTCGTCGGTATCAACATCAGCCATATAGCTTGTAAGATGTCCGTTAGCGTCAACCTTAGCGGATTTATTAAGCTCATCGGTAACGGTTACGGTGAAGGTTGAGGCATCAAATACGTGAAGCGAACCGTCTTCAAGCTTAGCCTTAACCTCTTTAATCTTGTCGGCAGTGCCCGCGGCGGCCGCCTGCTCGTTTACGTCGGTAAGCTCAACAGAGCCTGTGGAAAGGTTTCCGCACCAATCCTTGTCAATTTCCTTGCCGTCTCTTACACAGCCGATGATGTACTCAAAATAAGGCTGCCAGTTAATGCGCGAGGAAACGATAAAGGTGTTCGGGCAGGACTTAACGGTGCTTCCGTTGTAGGAAATGTTCGGTACGCCCTTGCTCTCGCAGGCTGTCGGAGCACCCATTGAATCGGCGTGCTGGCTTATAAGAACGCATCCGTTGTCGATAAGCTTGGTAGCGGCTTCCTTTTCGGCGGTCTCGTCATACCAGCTGCCTGTGAACTGAACCTCCATTGTTACAGAGGGGCAAACAGATTTTGCACCGAGATAGAAGGAGGTGTAGCCCGAGATAACCTCGGCATAGGTGAAGGCGCCTACATAGCCCATCTTAGCCTTGTCGGCGGTGATTTTTCCGCTTTCGATCATTTCGTTAAGCTTCATACCCGCGGCAACGCCCGCAAGATAACGGCCGTCGTAAATAGCGGCAAAAGCGTTGTGAAGATTCTTAAGCTCAGAGGTATGAGCGGTTGTGCCTGTGGCGTGGCAGAACTGAACGTCGGGACATTCAGCCGCGGCCTCGGCTAAATAAGACTCGTGACCGAAGGAGTCCGCAAATACGATGTTGCATTCGCGGTCAACGAGGTCGAGAGCGGCTTCCTTACATTCGTTGGACTCGGGGATATTCTTCTTCTCAAGGTACTCAATGCCTAACTTCTCGCAAGCCGCCTTGGCAGCGTTGATGAAGTTGAGGTCGTAGGTTGAGTTTTCATCGTGAAGATAGATGAAGCCAACCTTTACTGTTTTGCCCTTCTGAGCACCGTCCGAAGCGGTGTCCTTGCTGCCGCAGCCTGCGAACGCAAAGAGCATTGCAAGGCACAGAAGCATTGCTGTGATTTTTTTCATAACTTTTCTTCCTCCAAAAAA
Source organism: uncultured Oscillospiraceae bacterium (assembly GCA_902496265.1). Classification (GTDB taxonomy): domain Bacteria; phylum Bacillota; class Clostridia; order Oscillospirales; family Acutalibacteraceae; genus UBA737. The sequence continues at coordinate 766 of CABVAD010000078.1, read as the reverse complement.
ATTTATGATAAGCGGTATTGCCGCATATATCCTTTATTGCTTGCGGAAAATTATTTTTCCGTCCTCCATACTGTCGATAATAGCAAGGGACTCTACCCTTATTCCGTCGGCGCGGAGCTCGTCCCCGCCGTGCTGAAAGCCCTTTTCGATAGCGCATACCGCCCCCGCCTGTGAGGCTCCCGCCTGAGCGACAATATCTAAAAGTCCTTTTAGCGCCTTGCCGTTTGCAAGAAAATCGTCTACTATAAGAATGTTATCTTCACTGCTTAAATAATCGCTTTCAACCACAACGGTATAATCCGTGCCGTGGGTATATGAATGAACGACCGTTTTATAAACGCCGCCCGAAACATTGCTTGTTTTATGCTTTTTGGCGAATACAACGGGAATATGCATTGCCGCGCCTGCCGCGACGGCTATCGGAATACCCGAGGTTTCAATAGTAAGAATTTTGGTGATTTTTTCACCGGCGAAAAGTCTTGCTATTTCCCTGCCCATTTCCATAATAAAGTCAACGTCAATCTGATGGTTGAGAAATGAGCCGACCTTTAAAATGTTACCGGGCAGTACTTTACCCTCTTTAAGTATCTTTTCCTCCAAAGCTACCATCTATTACAATACTCCTTTATAGGGTTATGAGAGTCAAAAAAAGGCAGACCAATACTTTTAGTCTGCCGATACCGAGCCTGAACCAATAGTCGCAACTTAGTGGCGTGCGGTAGAAACGTTTGGGCCGTACCTCCAAACCTATACTAGATATTTAATA
>CABVAD010000077.1 GCA_902496265.1 uncultured Oscillospiraceae bacterium | reverse complement strand
TATTATTTATTTAAAAAAGACGGTCGCACTGACCGTCATAATTTAAATTATTCCTTAACAAGCACCTTTTCAATTTTTCCGATTATCATATAGTGAAAATCGCCGTTATACCAGCGAAGCGGCTCCTTATCGGTAAAGCAATCCGCTTCCATCTGCTGAACGTACTGTTTTTTACAGACAACAACCATTCTCGCCTGCTCAAAATATACCGTGTTATCCGAAAACACGGGAGTAAGCCCTGTAAGAGCGGTTTTATCGGTATCGCGGCCCGACCTTGAGCCGCAGATTTTATGAATATCCTTGTTATCGCCGTAAAAGCTCAGGGTGAAATAATCGCTGTTGTTTATAAATTCCAAGGTGTAACGCTGAGGACGGATAACCGCCGCCATACAGTCATTACCCCACATCTCACCCGCGAAGCCCCAGGAAGCCGTCATCATATTATACTTTTCCCTGTCCCCCGCGGCAACGAGCATCCATTCTTCGGAAATCGCCTTAATAAGGTTATCGCCGATTTCCTTCGCGCTTATTTCCTTAAACAAATCTATCCCTCCGTTAATTGCGCCGTTGCGCTTTTAAAATAATCTGCGGCATTTTCATACTGTTCGTCGATTTTTTGCTTTTTTGTATCAAAGCTGTCCTCCGACGAAACAATTGCTAAAATTTCCGCCTTGGCGACCTCGGTTCTGCCGAGAATAAGGTTGACAAGCTCCTTTGCAAGCTCAGGCGCGCCGTTTGCCGTGACCGTGTTACAGCATTTAGCCGCCTCAACCACCGTTTTTCCTATCACCGCGGCGCCGTAATCCACCTCGGGCGATACATCTGCCTGCTTTACCACCTTTGCCTCCAGCGTTTTAAGCGGTTCGGTGGCGTTAAGCTTTGCGTTCAGACGCTCAATTTCCCTTTTAAGCCCGTCAATTTCGGTATCCCGATTTGCAATTTCCTTCTTAAGCTCGGAAATTTTCAGCTGTGCCTCGGTAATTCGGTCAAAAAGCTCGGTATTTTGTGCAAGCAAATCTTTTTTTCTCACTTAATCCACCCTCATTTAAGAATTTTCTTCAGCCGCTGAGGTATCGCTGAGCGGTATCTCAACCCTTAAATCCTCGCTTCCTTTAATCTTGTCGCAAACTGTCGAATCATAAAAATCGCTCTCACACGGCAGTTTCTTTCTTTTAAGCCTGAAATTGACAAAGGTTGTAACCAGATAATAAATTACGGCAAATAGCGGAACTCCGATAAGCATACCGAGTACTCCGAAAAGACCGCCGCCCGCTACAATGGCAAAAACAACCCAAAAGGCAGAAAGCCCCGTGGAATTTCCGAGAATTTTAGGTCCTATAAAGTTTCCGTCAAGCGCCTGAAGAAGTATTATGAAGATTATAAAATAGAGTCCCTTCATAGGGTCGGTCAGAAGTATCAGCGCCGCGCAGGGGATTCCGCCTAAGTAAGGACCGAAAACGGGAATAATGTTAGTGACTCCGATTACAACCGCCACAAGCATAGTATACGGGATTTTAAGAATAGATATGCCTATGAAGCAGAGGACGCCGATTATAAACGAATCTAACAGCTTACCGTATATAAAGCCGCTGAAAATTCTGTGCGCCTTATTCCCCGTCCTGAAAATATGCTCCACAACATTATTGTTAATGCAGGCATATAAAAGCTTTCTGAACTGCCGCATAAGCAGTGCCTTGTTGAAGAGTATATAAAGCGCGAAAATAAGTCCGACCGCAAAATTTTTAAGAAAGCTTACAACGCTCCAAACCCCCGAGGCAAAATATGTGGCAACGGAATTGACATAACCCGTAAGGTCGTTTTGCAGCCATTCCTTCTCGTATTCGTAAACCGCATTTATCAGGTTTTGCAGGTCCTTATTGCGTTCAAATTCCGCGGAAACCCTCTTAATAAAAGCGTCAAGCTGACCCGGCAAAACCTTTATCATACTCGAAATGCTGTCGATAAACTGCGGGACTATCATATAGATAATCAGTATTAAAACAAGCAAAAATACCGCTAACGCACCGAAAACGCTCACCGCTTTTGATATTTTGCGGGCAATTTCGGGCTTTTTATTAAAATATTTTTTTGAAAGCCTTAATAAGCCGCCGTTTATCGAATTGGCAATGGGATTAACAAGATATGCAATTATAAGTCCGATTATAACAGGCTGTATAACCGAAAGTATTTTTCCGAGAAAAGACAGTATCCCCGGCAGACGGTAGATTAAAAAGAAAAACACGACGCATGCCGCCACGGTTAAAAAAGCCGTAAGTCCTATGTAGAAATACTTAAGCTTAAAATTTTTATTCCTCATTTAGTCCACCGTCCCTATATGCTTATAGATACGTTTGATAAATCTTGCTAAAAGTGCTAAAACAGTAATTGCAAGCACCGAGCCGCAGAAATCAATGCAGACATCGCGAATTTCTCCGCTGCGGCCCGCTACAAAAAGCTGATGGAATTCATCGCTTGCCGCATATAAAAGACAAATTCCCGCGCTTAATAAAACGCGAAAACGGTATTTCAGATTCCGATAGCTCACAACGCTTAAAAACGACAGGACACCCAAAACGGCATAAAGAGAAAAATGCGCCGCCTTTCTGGCTATAAACTGAAAATCACCTATTATTTCGTCCTGTTTAGCTGAGGACATATCTGAAAAGCCCGGGTAAAAAATACCCGCGACCGATTCGATAATACTGCCGCTGGTTTCCGAGGAAATCTCGGCATTTTGCGAAGAAAGATAAAAAATCAGAGACATCCATAAGCAAAGTAAAACGACCGAAACGATTCTGAAGCCCTTAATAATTTACACCCCTTGCAAAAAGCCGTCACCCGATAGAAGCCTTGGGTGACGGCGGTTTTATTATTTTGTTGCGGAATAATACCGCATAGGATCCTTCCACCCACCGTTTACGATAAGTCCGAAATGGAGATGCGGTCCCGTTGAATATCCGGTACAGCCGACATAGCCTATTGTCTGCCCCTTCTTAACGTGCTGACCTGTAGAAACCGCCACAGAGGACATATGCGCGTAATAAGCCGCGTAGGTGCTTCCGTCAGAGCCGCGGCCGTGGTCGATTACAACGTGGTTTCCGTAGCCCTTGCCCTGACCCGAAATTCCGCAGCAATCACCTGATTTAGGATAATTATGGGTGCAATGATTTATCGAGCGGGTTACAACTCCGTCCGCAATTGCAACGATTTTAGCGCCGTAGGTTCCGTTTGATATGTCAATGCCCTTATGAGTAGTGCCCCAGCGCGGACCGTAATAAGACGTGATTCTGGTAATGGTCGGGGTCGGCCAGAGGAACTGTCCTCCGTCGTATACCTGACCTGTGCCTGAATTTGCACTGTTGAGTATTTCATTGAGATCCTTCTGCATTTCCTTAAGCAGCGCCGCATTATCGTTAACCTGAGACTGTGCCGCGCTCTGTTTGTTGTTAAGGTCGGAAATAATAGACTGTATCTCATTGCTTTGCGACTTAAGCTCGTTCTGCTTTGCGGTAATTGTGGCTTTAACGCTTTTTTGCTCTTCTAAAAGCTTATTGTTTTCCGCCTGTTTTGCTTCAAGCACTTCAACAGCCTCAACAATCTTTTCAATCATAAGCTTATCTCGCGCCGAAACCGACGCAGTGAGCTGAGACAGCTGCAAAAACTGTGAAAAATCATCTGCTCCTAAAAGCACCTGAACATTACTGTCCGAGCTGCTCATATAAATAGCGCGCAGACGCTTTTTAAAGGCGAGCTTGTCCGCCTCAATTTCGGCGTTTTTCTTTTCGATTTCCGCCTTATTTGCGGCAATTTTACTGTTTATTGAACTGATCTGCTGATTGCACAGGTCGATTTCCTTCTGAACAAGCGCCATCTGCTTTTCGATTGCCTCTTTAAGCTCCTGCTGTTTTTTCTTGTCGCTTTTAAGCGAATCAATTTCAGCTTTAAGCTGATTTTGCTCATTTTGTATTTTGGAAATTTCGCTTCGCAGCTGGGATGCGGTCTTAGCTAAAACAGGTACGCAGAAATATACGCCGAGCAAAATCGAAAGTACCGTAACTGCAGAAAGAAGCTTTATAAACCTTTTTTTCATTGTTTTCCTCCAAAAACACGGGTCTGACTGTTCTAAGGTTAAATGGCGGTAAATTCGCTGCCCTCGCGGCGAAGATACTTGCTTATCATAATAACGCTGCCGAGCACGCCGGCGAATATACCTATACCGATAAATATCAGCAGCAGCCACCAAGCCACATCGCCGTAATGCACAATATCGGTAGTGCCGAGCGTGGAAATTATAGTTTCGGTTGCAACGCGGTAGCAGAAGTACAAAAGCCCCTCTGCCAGAAACGCAGAAATAACGCCTATCAGCATACCCTCGACAATAAAGGGTATACGGACAAAGGAATCGGTAGCGCCCACCGCCTTCATAATGCTGATTTCAAGCTTGCGGTTATACATTGTAACCCTTATAGTGTTGGAGACTATAACGAGCGAAATCACCATCAATATAGCAATAATCCAAAATCCCGCGATACCTATTCCCCGCTTAATCGCGGTTATTTTATCGGCTAAATCGTTTTGAGACTGTATCGCGTCGATACCGTCCATTTTCTTTATCTGCTCAAGGGTTTCGTCAAATTTCGACATATCCTTCATGGTGATTTTAGCCGCGCCCGACATCGGATTGCCGTATTCCTCGTCAAGGAAAGTGAAATAGCTTTCCTGTCCCTCAAGCATAGATTCCTTTACGCTCTCAAGCCCCTCCTCGCTTGTCACATATGTGACCGAGGCGACATTCGGGAGCTTTGCAATTTCATCGCAGAGCGCCTTTGCCTCATCGTCGCTGTGAATTACATAATCGCTCGGCTTAATCCCGTTTTTATCCGCCTCTTCCCCGTCTGACGCGGTGCTTTCGGTATCGGACGAAGCGCTGTCCGAAGAAGAAGCCGAGGAATCGGAAGAAGTTTCCTTTTCGCCGTAGAGCGCCCAGTTGTAATCCTTCATATACGCCATAACGACGTTTTGCTGTTCAAGCTTGCCGACCGCCTTGTTCACATTCTCGGAAATAAGAATGGCAAGACCGATAATTACCATACACGCAACAAGCACGCCGACCGAGGCTAAGGTCATAAGCCTGTTAACCCAGGCGTTTTTTACACCCTCGCCGGTAAGGTATTTAATACTGCTGATTTTCATTAAAAGCTACCTCCGGCGTTATCTGCTACAATTTTCCCGCGTTCAAGCATAATAACCCTATGCTGAAAATCCCTCACGAGATTATGGTCGTGAGTAACCATAAGCACGGTAGTGCCGCGCTTATTGATTTCGGTAAGCAGGGATACTATTTCATACGACATATTCGGGTCAACATTTCCCGTAGGCTCGTCCGCAATAATAAGGTCGGGCGAGTTAACAAGCGCGCGCGCAAGACCGACGCGCTGCTGCTCGCCGCCCGAAAGCTGAGCGGGCATTGAGCGCGCTTTATTTCCGAGACCTACCTTTGAGAGCGCCTTTGAAACCTCTCGCCGCACGTCCCTGTCGCTCGCTCCCACAACGTGCATTGCAAACGCAACGTTCTGAAAGACATTCATTGTCGGTATAAGGCGGAAGTCCTGAAAAACAATTCCCATAGTACGGCGGAGCATAGGCACCTGTTTTCGCGGCATTGAGGTGAGATTAAAGCCGTTAACTATAATCGTACCCGTATTAGCCTTTTCCTCGCGCATTATGAGCTTCATAAAGGTACTCTTACCCGCACCCGAGGAACCGACTACAAAAACAAATTCCCCCGCCGTTATTCTTATGTTAATATCCTCAATCGCGTGAGTTCCCGTAGGATAGGTTTTCGAAACGCCGCGGAATTCAATAATAGGCTTTGCGGGCGTCTGATTTTCACGTTCTGTGAGTATTCCTTCCATTTATTAAAAATTCACTCTTTCAATTAATACTTAATGGGGTTGCTCTTG
>CABVAD010000076.1 GCA_902496265.1 uncultured Oscillospiraceae bacterium | reverse complement strand
GGAGTGATTAAATATGTTAAAGCTGACAAACATTAAAAAAGACTATGTGACGGGCGACACCGCGGTGCACGCGCTTAAGGGCGTGAGTATTGAGTTCAGGAAGAATGAATTTGTGTCAATACTCGGTCAGTCGGGGTGCGGAAAAACCACCCTGTTAAACATTATCGGCGGACTTGATAATTATACCGACGGCGACCTTTTGATCAACGGAAAATCCACAAAAACCTTTAAGGACAGGGACTGGGATAATTACCGCAATCACTCGGTGGGCTTTATTTTTCAAAGCTACAACCTGATTCCCCACCAGACCGTTTTATCAAACGTTGAGCTGGCGCTCACCCTTTCGGGTGTATCGAAAGCGGAACGCAGAAAACGCGCTAAAGAAGCCCTTGAAAAGGTGGGCTTAGGTGACCAGCTTAATAAAAAGCCAAACGAGATGTCGGGCGGTCAGATGCAGCGGGTGGCTATTGCCCGAGCGCTTGTAAACAATCCCGAAATACTCCTTGCGGACGAGCCTACGGGCGCGCTTGACAGCGAAACCTCGGTTCAGATAATGGATTTATTAAAGGAAATCGCCGAGGATCGCCTTGTAATAATGGTTACCCACAACCCCGAGCTTGCAGAGCAATACTCAACCCGCATTGTCCGCCTGCTTGACGGAAATATTATTGACGACAGTATGCCCTATTCATCAGAAAATGAGGAATACGCGGACGTGAGCAATAAAAAGCGTCCCTCAATGTCCTTTTTCACGGCGCTGACCCTCAGCCTTAACAACCTTATGACCAAAAAAGCAAGAACCTTTTTGACCGCCTTTGCAGGCTCTATCGGCATTATAGGAATAGCGCTTATTCTCTCGCTCTCAAGCGGGGTCAACGCCTACATAGCAAGCGTTGAGGAGGAAACCCTTTCAAGCTACCCCGTTTCGATAGAGCAGACGGGTATGGACGTAAGCAATCTTGTCTCCGACCTTATGAGCGAGGCGGAGGATAAGACAAACGAAGAAACCGAGCCCGACAAAATTTACAGCAATAACATAATGACCGATATGATGTCCACTATGGTCAACGGTCTTTCCTCAAACAATCTGGCACTTTTAAAAAAGCATATCGAGGAAACGCCCGAATTTAAGGAAAATTCAAGCGAGATTGAATATAAATATTCAACCGTAATGAATATTTACACCGAGGACGGAAAGCGCGTAAATCCGAACACTGTGCTTTCAACCCTTTTCGGCGGAGAAGGCTCGTCTAACGACTCTCCGAGGGTAACCGCGATGTCCTCCTTCACAAACACCGAGGTATGGAACAGACTCTTCGACAATAAGGAGCTTCTTGAAAAACAATATGACATTGTGGCGGGACATATGCCTGAAAGCTACAACGAAATCGTCCTTGTTGTGGACAAAAACAACCGTATAAGCGACTATACCCTTTATTCATTAGGGCTTAAGGATTCGTCCGAGCTTGAAGAAATGATGAAAAAGGCGCAGGCGGGCGAGAAAATAGAGCCGACCGAGGAGGTTTCCTACACCTATGACGATATTTTGAAGCTTAAATTCAAGCTTCTTTGCAACACCGACTATTTTGAGAAAAACGCCGACGGCACCTGGACCGACAAAACAGGCGACGAGCTTTATGTTCAGTCGGCGCTCGAAAAAGCCGAGGATATAAGCGTTGTAGGTATTATCCGCCCGTCGGAGGATTCGGTTACAGATGCCACAAGCGGCTTTGTAGGCTACACAAGCGGGCTTATGGATCACCTTATAGGCAAGGTCAACGAAAGTGAGATTGTAAAGGCGCAAAAAGAAAATCCCGATACAAACGTGTTCACGGGACGCCTCTTTGAAAGCAACACCGAAAATATGACCTATGACGGCTTGCTTGCTTATATAGCCACACTGCCCGAGGAAAAGCAGAACGAATACAACGCTTACATAGGGCAGATGAAGGCTTCAAATATGAGTGACGAGCAGATTGTCGAGCGGTTTAAGTCGGCTATCGAGGCCGAGGACAGCTCGGCTACCTATGACGGCAATCTAAGCCTTATGGGCGTTTCCGACTTGGACGAGCCCTCGGCGATAAACATATATCCAAAAGATTTCGAGGCAAAGGATACTGTTTCCGGCCTTATCACCGATTACAACAACAAGGCTGAAGATAAGGACAAGATAACCTACACCGACTATATAGGTCTTATGCTTTCCTCGGTCACCACGATAATCAACGCGATAAGCTATATTTTAATCGCCTTTGTAAGCATTTCGCTTATTGTTTCCTCGATTATGATAGGAATTATCACATATATTTCGGTGCTTGAGCGCACAAAGGAAATCGGGATACTTCGTGCCATGGGCGCGTCAAAGCGTGACGTTTCGCGGGTATTCAACGCCGAAACGCTTATTGTCGGCTTTGTCGCGGGTGCGATAGGTATTGGCATAACCCTCCTGCTGCTTATCCCGATTAACGCGATAATCGCCGCCTTTACCGATATTTCAGGTCTTGCGGTGCTCCCCGCCGCCGGAGGAATAATCCTTGTGGTAATCAGTATGCTGCTGACATTTATCGCGGGTCTCTTCCCCTCTAAAATAGCCGCGAAGCGAGACCCGGTCAAGGCGCTTCGGAGCGAGTAAAATAAAATTATAAGCCGACAGATCCCAAATCGGATTTGTCGGCTTCTCTTATTCAAGTATTTTTCTGACAACGTAAGAGGCGGCGTAAAGTCCCGCACACCCGGGCACCGTAGCCATACTCGCGGGAGGTATTCTGCCCGTATCTCGGTATTCGCCGCAGTCGGCGGGTTTTGCGGGGCTTTCGTCGCTCCAGACGGCGGCGAGCCGCTTAACACCCCGCTTTTTAAGCTCGTACCGCATCACCCTTGCAAGCGGGCAGACGTTGGTTTTATAAATATCGGTAATTTTAAGCCTTGTCGGGTCAAGCTTGTTGCCCGTTCCCATAACGCTTATAATCGGTACTCCTTTTCTTTCCGCCCCGACCGCTAAAAAGAGCTTTGCCGTGACATTATCCACCGCATCTACTATAAAATCAAAGTCACCAAACGGAATATCGCTTTCCGGGGTTACAAACTCCCGCTTTTCTATTATATTGCAGTCGGGATTAATGTCCCTTAGTCTCGCCGCGGCGGCTTCGGTTTTATACATACCTACTGTTGAAGAAAGCGCAATCAGCTGTCGGTTTATATTGCTTTTTGAGACACGGTCGCTGTCGTATATATAAACAGTGCCTACTCCCGAGCGCACAAGCGCCTCGGCGGCATAAGAGCCTACGCCTCCGAGTCCGAAAACCGCGACCGTCGAATTTCTAAGCCTTTTTAGCCCCTCTTCCCCTATAAGAGCGGCGGTTCTTAAATATTCCTCTTTCATTTAAAGCTCCAGATATTTGATAAGATTAGGTATCTGCGACTCAAAATTCACGCCGTGCCGCATATCGGAATTGCTTTCCATCGTCTTCTTAATGCAGGCACAGGTGAAATTCACGGCTATCTGCACCGCCGCCTTAAGGCTTCGGTCCCGAAGGAGAGCCGCGGTAAGGGTCGAGGCGAAGATATCGCCCGTGCCGTGATATGCCGCATCAAGCCTGTCCGAAAAAACATAGGACTTGCTTTCCCCGTCATACACCGCCGCGCCGATTTTTCTTTGCTCAAAGCAGACCCCCGTAAGCACAACACTCGAATGGGTTTTAAGGTAAAGCCCCTCAAGCAGGGTGTTAATATAATCCTCGGTATAAGGCGGTTCTTTAAAATCAATACCGAGCATAAGCGCCGCCTCGGTGATGTTGGGGGTTATTATGTCCGCCGCGGTGCAGAGCTTCAGCATATATTTCGGATAATCGTTATCAAAGCCGCTGTAAAGTCTGCCGTTGTCCCCCATTACGGGGTCGCAGACAAAAAACGTGTCCTCTCGGCTTATAAGCCGCGCCGCCTCCATAACAAGATAAATCTGATGCTTTGAACAAAGGTAGCCCGAATAAACCGCGTCGACGGTAATATTTTCACTTTTCCAATGCCGCGCTATCGGCACAATATCCTCCGATAAATCCCTGAAGGTGTAGTCCTTAAACCCGCCCGTGTGGGTGGAGAGAATCGCAGTCGGAATAACCGCAGTTTCAACCCCCGCCGCCGAAATTATCGGCAGAGCGACGGTAAGCGAGCATTTACCGAAGCAGGAAATATCGTGTATTGCGGCGGCTCTTTTCTGTGACATTAGTTTTCACCACTTAAATCTTTTTAGGACAAATATCGGAAAGAACGCAATTTTCGCAATTCGCCTTTCTCGCCGTGCATACGTCCCGCCCGAACAGCACCGTTCTGTGGCAGAAATCGTTTGATTTTTCGGGCGGCAAAAGCTTTCGCATCTGCTTTTCTACTGCAAGCGGATTTGTAGTTTCAACAAGTCCCAGCCTGTTGCAAAGCCTTATAAAATGCGTGTCGGTAACAACCGCGGGCTTGCCGTAAATATCCCCGCAGACAAGGTTTGCCGTCTTTCTGCCGACACCCGGCAGTGTTGTAAGCTCATCAATAGTATCGGGAACTCTGCCGCCGAAGCACTCGGTTATCGCCTTTCCTATTGCCACCAAGTCCTTAGCCTTTGTTTTATAAAGCCCGCAGGTCTTGATAAGCTCCTCAACCCGACTAAGCTCTGCGTTTCCCATACTGTAAGCGTCGGGAAACTCGGCGAACAGCGCGGGAGTTACCATATTCACCCTTTTATCGGTGCATTGCGCGGAAAGGCGCGTTGCTATTAACAGCTGAAACGCGTCGGTATAGGTAAGTGAACAAATTGCGTCCGGATAAAGCTTTTCGAGTCTTTCGACCGCCTTTTCGGCTCTTTCCTTCTTACGCATTTGAGGACTCCAGCTTTAGGTCATTAGGCTTTATAAGCTTCAATTTTCTCATACCCTCCGAAATGCCGAGACACAGCGCGGCGGGCAGAACAAACTGCATTAAAATAATCTCAAGCATTGTAACCGCGGGAGAAAAGCCCGCCGCCACCATACTGTCGTAGGACATAAACTGACCTACAAGCCCCGCCGAGCCCATACCCGAGCCTACGGGGTTGCTTACCATTTTAAGTACGGCAGAAGAAATCGGCCCTAAAACCGCGCTTGAAATAATCGACGGCAGCCATATAAGCGGATTGCGTACAATATTAGGTATCTGCAGCATTGAGGTGCCTATACCCTGAGCTATCAGTCCGCCGACCTTGTTTTCGCGGTAGCTTATAACCGCAAAGCCCACCATATTGCAGCAGCAGCCTATAGTCGCCGCTCCCGCCGCAAGACCTGTAAGCCCCATTGAAATACCGATTGCCGCCGAAGAAATAGGCAGGGTTAAAAGTATACCCATAACAACCGAAACAACTATACCGCCTATTATCGGGCTGTTTTCAACATTGATGTTTACAAGCGAGCCTATCCACTTCATAGCCGCGGAAATATAAGGGCCTACAAAATAGCCCGCCGTCGCACCCGTTAAAATACAGCAGATGGGCGTAACAATAATGTCCACCTTGGTCTTTCCCGCAACCAGAGCGCCTATTTCGATAGCGATATACGCCGCTATAAACGCGCCGAGCGGCTCGCCCGGAGCGCCTACCGTATACGCCTCCTGTGCAAGCTTAGGGAACGCGCCTATCATACCCGCGACCGCCGCCGCAACTGTCGTAAGCGGAGCGGATTTAAGCTTGCAGGCGACGCCCACGCCTATTCCCGCACCCGTAAGGGTTTTGGCAACATTGCCCATTGCGGTGAGGTATTCGCCCACAATGTTCGCGCCCACCAGCTTTCCTATCTGACAGATTATCGTGCCGATAATAAGGGTTGAAAACAGCCCGTACGCCATACCCGATAATCCGTCAATGAAAAGCCTGTTCAGATACTTTTTCATATGACTTCCTCCTTTTTCCTGAGGCGGCATAATAATGCCTGTCTCGGAAATATAATCTTG